>JAQYBF010000022.1 GCA_029338875.1 Lachnospiraceae bacterium | reverse complement strand
CATCCGACTTGAACCATGCGTCACTTACCTCTTTCGAAGCATCGTGAGCGGCTTTTGCATCCTTCCAGAAGAAGTTGGATGCCTGATAGATCTTCTTAATATCCTGACTTCCCTTGGGCTTGATGGTCTCTGCAATGTCTGTTCCCTTGCGGTAAGAAATAATTCCCCTGGCAGAGAAGTCCGTGTTTTTCGCATCCGTTGTATAGAGTGCAACATTTGAGCCGCCGTTATTATAAGAGATGCTGTTCTCGATCTCTATATCCGGGCAGCTGTTCGAATCGATTCCCTTGGCCTTGTTATTAAAAGCAACAGAGTTTACCAATCTGTGGTGACCGCTCAAGCTGGATCCACCCATCTTGAAGCCGTTGCCGTTTCCTTCGTCTGTGCCGTCTATACCATAACCATTTCCATATGCAAGGCAGTTTTTGATCGTAACAGAACCAATGGAACCGGTCTCCGGCTTTGCAAAGAGATCCCATCCGTCATCTGCATTGTTATAAGCAATACAGCCGTCAAAAATATTTCCCTCTCCAATGGTAAGCTTTGCTGCAAAACCATCGGCATCCTCATATCCTGCATCCGCATTTGCATAAGATGTGCAATTCAGGATCAGATTATGGGCCGGCCACTCTTCTTTTGCCTGCTGTTCGCCGATTCTGGAAATCTGGATACCGGTATTGCCATTATGATATGCATGAATCCGGTCTAAGGTATTAAAGGATCCGCTGACATGGATGCCATCCTTGCCGTTCGGGGCATTTGTGACATCAAAGCCGGACAGATACCAGTAATCACCCGCGATCTCCAGTCCAATCGTATCCTTTGCCTGAGAAAAATCCAAAACAGGTCTGGAGTTTTCAGAAGGATCTGCGATCATTTTGATCGGCTGATCCTTCGTGCCGTTCGTTCCGAGAGGGATCATAAGGCCGCTCTTTAAATCATAATGGCCCGGAAGCAGAACGATCGTTTGACCGGGTGCTGCATATTTCACAGCATCATAGATGCTTGCCGGACTCTTCTTCGTACCATTTCCCTTTCCGTCAGGACCGACATAAATCAGATCTCCGTCGTATTTGAAATATGAAACAGAAATCTTCGCCGTGTTCTCCTTGTAATTCGAAAGGACAGAGAATTTGTCCGGCTGATAGCCTTCATTCGGCTGGCTTACCGCCGTGAATGTATTCTTGCCCGCTTTTACTTTGACAGGGAAACGTGAAACCTCGCCTTTATGAACCTCTCCAAAAGCTACTGCCTCATCAGAAGAATTCTTCACCGTCACCTTACCGTCATAATTACTGGTCAGGCGAAGGGTATAATCCGAACCATTCGCCGAAGCAGGGGAAACAATCTTGAAAGAAGGGGTGATCTTCTTCATCTCAATTTTCTCAGCAGGAGCATCCTCTTTCGGATCAATTGTTTTAAGAGAAATATTCTTTGCCGTTACATCGCAATTTCTGGAAGCGAAAATACCGGCATAGACATAGTCGGGATCCAGCTTTGCCAGAGCCTTTGTATCATAATACTTCTGGGTCTTAGTCTTCCCGGACGGATCTGTATAGGAGACAAAGTAACCCGTGTTATTCTTCTGGATCTGCAGTTTGAAACTTGTGTACTGTGCCAGATCCGGTCCGGCTCCGGCAGAGGAAGTATCACGCTTTCCGACGATATTATAGGTTCCTGCAGGCTTACCGCTCTGTCCGGCCGCAGTCTCAAGCGTAGACATCTTACTGGTAAAATCTCTGTTTACGACCGTCGTATCGTTATTGTTCAAGGCAGCCAGATTTTCCTTCGTGACACCGGACTTCTCCTGGGATCCTACGCCAAGCTTCATGGTGTATTGAGGAAATGAGGTATCATCTGTCGCACTTTCCTTGTCCTTATCATAGTTGTAAAGGACCTTGGTAACACTGGCCATGTAGGAATTGTTCCAGAAAACCGAGGCATCGCCATTTTCCCCGATATCATCCGAAGCCATGAGGCCAAAACCTTCCTGACCGTTGGAATACTTCCATGTGTTGACGTTCACATCCGCAGAGAGCGTAAAGTTCTGGTCTGACGGTACTTTAGTATAGTAGAAAGAAAGACCATCCGTCGAGGCAGGAACCAGTTTGCCCTTTCCATTGATGTCGTAGACACGAGCAGAATCATCGCTAATCTTCTGATAACCACAATCCTTGGATGAGCCGGAGACTCCCTGACCAAATGCGGAGTATAACCAGGTAGCCTTCCACTGATCGTTAACCTGATGACTCATCGGATCCGATACCGATTTATCATTTCCTCTTTCCGCAGTTACCCGGAAATAATAGTCCTTGCCAGTTTGCGGCACAGTTAATACGACAGAGTTTCCCTTGGAACTTTGGCCCTCTGTATAAGTCTCTCCGTCCGGAGAATAAGAAACAAGGTATCTCTCAGCTTCTTTTACGCTGTCAAAAGTAACTTCAACCTTGCCGCCGCCCTTGTCCGTAACTGCTGTAATGGAAGGCTTGGAAAGAGGGAGAACAAAACCCTTCAAGGTGACACTCTCTCCCCGCTTATCTTCCATTTTTTCTCTTTTCAGAACCGGCTCGAAGGTATAGTTGCCTGATCTTAATGGCTGATAGCTTATGGATCCGGACTCTCCATTTGCCTTCGTTGTAAGTGTATCAATGATCTTTCCATCCAGAGAAACATTGACATCCAGCTTCTCTGCCCCCTGATCACCGATCGAAGCGGTATAGTTTATCGTTACTTTGTCTCCATTTACAGTAGGGCTTTCCAATTTCGGGGCAGCCACTTTGGTCCAGTCAATGGAGGGACTACCCTTGGTCAGGCTGATTCCGTAAACTTTTGGCTTACTTCCATCGAGATAGAAATAATAGGTCTTTTGGGCTGTCAGCCGGAAAGAATAGTGATCTTCTGTCAGCAAGCTTCCATCCGAATTAAGGTCTTTTTTCGTATCTTCCTCGACAAAATGCCATTTTTTATTCGTTGCCGTTCCTATGGCAAAATAAATCGTACTGTCCACATTCGCCTTAATTTTAAAAGCAGAGCCACTTGTTGGAATTGCACCGTTATTTGGCTTGGCGTTATTTTTACCCTGTATATAGTTGTCATAAGATACGCCGTCGATAGGCTGTTTGCCCTGTTTTACAGACATATCTTCCAGGACGGAAATCGATGCGATCTCATCATCCCCGTATGTCACTCCCTGTTTCAGACCCTTTGACAGATCCACTGCGGTCTTCTTGTAGGCATTGTCCTCTGCCTTAACCGTGCTCGCAGAGAACATCTGCATCCCCGGTGGCATTACCGCCGGCACAGTTCCTGCTGTAAGCATGGCTGCCAGCAGGACTGCCGAAGCCTTCTTAAGCGACGGATACCTTCGGAACCAACTTTGATTCATTCTCTTTCTTCCCCCTTTTCTAAATGAAACGGCATATGCGAAAGCTTCCTCGTCTTGTCCCAAGTCCGGGAGTGTATCCCCTTACCCAGATTGACCGAAAATACATGGTTTAAATGTAACCGCTTACATTTTTGATCAAAAAAATACTTCCCAGTCTTTAAAATAAGGCAACAAGCTTTTGCATCCTTCCTGATCTGCAGATCAGGCTTGTTAACAAAATGTAGTCTAGCATTTCATAAAGGAAAATAAAAGATAAGACTGTAAATTTTATATTTTGTAGGAATTTGTATATATGATTTTGTGCAAATTTACAAGTAGTCCACTTGTGTTCAGGCCAAAATGAAAGTGGTTACATATTAAGCTCTTCATCATTCGATAACATATATTAAGCTAAGAATTTGACCGATTGACCTTCTTTCAATACATTTTAACCTTTATATTGACTTGAATGGAATTCATCATTATAATGAATCCAATTCAATCGATAAGGTATTCAGTTTTTCAAATGCATAAAGCAAAGAAGAAAATATGATGAATGATAGGATTTGCGAAAAAATAATTGAATCTTATTCCGGTTATTACGATATCGATCGCAACGAGGAATTCGGTTCCACCGGATCTGCCTCGGAAAATCCGGCGCCAGATGCTCTGGTCGCCAGAATGGATCTCCATATCAAAGAATCTTCTTACGTTCTTCTAAAGAGAAATGTGCTCTGGGAGGCCGGCAGCCATGAATACGCCTACCTCTTCAGGGTAAAGACC
>JAQYBF010000021.1 GCA_029338875.1 Lachnospiraceae bacterium | reverse complement strand
TGACCAATAAATATGCCGAGGGCTATCCCGGAAAGCGTTATTACGGCGGCTGCGAGGATGTGGACATCGTTGAGAACCTGGCCCGCGAGCGTGCCAGGGAGCTTTTCGGCTGCGAATATGTCAATGTCCAGCCCCATTCCGGCGCCCAGGCCAATATGGCCGTCGAGATGGCCATCTTAGAGCCCGGTGATACCTTCATGGGCATGGCCTTGGACCAGGGCGGCCATCTGACTCACGGCTCGCCGGTCAATTTCTCCGGAAAGTATTTCAACTGCGTGCCTTACGGTGTCGATGACAACGGCTACATTGACTACGATGTTGTCCGTGCCATTGCGGAGAAATGTAAACCAAAGCTGATCATTGCCGGTGCCTCCGCCTATGCCCGTGCTATTGACTTCAAGAAGTTCCGGGAAATTGCAGATGATGTCGGAGCTGTTCTCATGGTCGATATGGCCCATATTGCCGGCCTGGTTGCCGCCGGTCTCCATGAAAGCCCGGTTCCCTATGCAGACGTTGTCACAACCACGACCCACAAGACCTTAAGAGGACCCAGAGGCGGCATGATCATGGCAACCGAGGCCTGCAACAAGAAGTATAACTTCAACAAGGCTGTCTTCCCCGGCGTTCAGGGCGGCCCTCTTATGCACGTTATCGCAGGCAAGGCCGTCTGCTTCAAGGAAGCTCTGCAGCCGGAATTCAAGGTCTATGCCCAGAATATCATTGACAATGCCCAGGCTCTGGCCAGAGGCCTGATGGAGCGCGGTGTCAGGATTGTATCCGGCGGTACCGACAACCATCTGCTTCTGATCGATCTGACCCCTCAGGAAAAGACCGGGAAGGAAGTGGAGAAGCAGCTGGAAGACGCCAATATCACGGTCAACAAGAATACCATCCCCAATGATCCGAAGAGTCCCTTCGTCACTTCCGGCATCCGTATCGGAACACCGGCTGCAACCACAAGAGGCCTGAATACCGAGGACTTTGATCAGGTGGCCGAGGCCATCGCCCTGGTCGTAAACAATGGAGAAGAGGGAATTCCGGAAGCAAAGGCCATCATAAAGACACTGACCGACAAATATCCTCTGTCTGCAGCTTTCTGATCAGACAGGCTTTAAAATACAGTATCGAATGATCTATGCCCCGCTGTGCGGGGCATAACATGTAATAGGAGTGAATGAACCTTTGAAGAATGTAAAAGGCTTTTTTGCCTATGACGGTCCCTTACAGACCTTTCTATCCAATCTGATCGATGTCTTCCTTGTGACTCTCTTCTGGATTGTTTTCAGTATTCCGGTTGTTACGGCCGGAGCAGCCTCCGCTGCCATGTACGATACCATCCGGAGAGTGCTGGATGAGGAGAGGGGCTATCTCTGGAGAACCTTCTTTAATTCCTTCAAGTCCAACTTCCGCGTGGCCACACCGGCCTGGCTGGTTCATCTTCTGATCTTTGCCGTCATGTTCATTGACCAGCTGATCATCAGTCTGGGCCTAAAACAGGGTGGTGCCTTCCCGGTCCTCTACTATCTGAACATGATTTTCATGCTCATGGTGATCGTCTGGGAAGAGTACACCTACGCCTATATTTCCCGCTTTGAAGACAGGTCTATGCACAGTCTGAAGAACGGCATCCTTCTTATGCTGGGAAATTTCGGCTGGAGCCTTCTTCTTATGCTGGTTCTGGTCGGCGCCTATGTCCTTGTCATGAGAGTGTCTCCTGCCTTTCTTGTCATCCTTCCGGCTATCGTCTGCTGGATCAATGTAAAGATTATTGAAAGAGTCTTTAAGAAGCTGATTCCGGACAGACAGAATCCCAAAGAGGGTGAAGAGACAGGGAAGCAGGCGGAAGAGTAGCTTTCCCGGAACCCTTCCCGGGAATTTCCATGGCTTATCCGTCAGATTATCCAAAACTGGAAGATCAAAATTGTGCAAAACGCATAACCCGGCATCGTTTTAAAAAGATGCCGGGTTATTTTTATACAAAAAAAGAAGTCAAAAATTGTGATGCTTTCACGAAAACGTTCCCAAAGCACAAAAAGGCATTGAAAACGTTACCAGTGGGTGCTACTATGCAGACATAGGAAACGTTCCCAAGGTTGACAAGAAAAGCGGGAAACGTTTTAAACAAGCGGTTTTCATGATTGGAGGGTATTTATGAAAAAGCAGCTTATCAGTGGCATTCTTCTGACTGCCATGGCAGTAACAACATTTGCAGGATGCGGATCATCCAAAGGAACTACGACTTCTTCCAAGAAGGGTTCCGGTTCGGTCTATCTTCTGAACTTTAAGCCTGAGAACGACAGTGAGTGGCAGAAGGTTGCCAAGCAGTACACCAAGGAAAAAGGTGTAGAAGTCAAGGTTCTTACCGCAGCAAGCGGAAAGTACGACAGCACATTGAAGTCCGAGATGGCTAAGAAGAATGCTCCGACCATCTTCAACATCGGTAATGCAACAGCAGCAAAGACCTGGGACAAGTACACACTGGATCTGTCCACCATCGATGCTTACAAGCATCTGACGGATCAGTCTCTTGCCATCAAGTGCAACGACAAGGTTGCAGCAATCCCGAACACTTTCGAGACCTTCGGCCTGATCTACAACAAGACCATTCTTACAGCTTATACAAAGCTTCCGAATGCCGTTGTTTCTTCTGTAGATGACATCAAGGATCAGGCTACACTGATCAAGGTTACTGATGATATTCAGAAGCGTATCGATGAGCTGAAGAAGCAGAAGGGATGCGAGAACCTGACCGAGGCATTTGCAAGTGCAGGACTTGATGATGGCTCTTCCTGGAGATTCTCCGGACACCTTGTAAACCTTCCTCTTTACTATGAGTTCAAGGATGACGGCCTTACAGATATCACTGCAGGTCAGGCAGAAGTTACCGGCAAGTATCTGGATAACTACAAGACCATCTGGGATGCTTACGTAAGAGATTCCGCAGCTGATTCCAAGACCCTGGATTCCGGATCTCTCAATGCAGAGTCTGAATTCGGTACAGGCCAGGCAGTCTTCTATCAGAATGGTTCCTGGGAATATGATCCTCTGATCACCAAGGCTGATGAGAACGGTTATACTCTGAAGGAATCTGATGTTTCCATGATGCCGATCTACTTTGGTGTAGATGACGCAAATCAGGGTCTCTGCTCCGGTACTGAGAACTGCTGGGCAGTAAACTCTCAGGCATCTAAAGCTGATCAGAAGGCTTCCATCGACTTCATTAACTGGCTGATCACAGATGACGAAGGTAAGAAGGATATGAATACTCTTGGCCTGGCAGCACCTTACGACACCATGACCGGTGACTATGAGAGCTCCAATCCTTTCCTGAAGGCAGCCAACAAGTACATCTCTGACGGCAAGACCAACATTCAGTGGGCATTCAACGCAACACCGAACGTAGATGACTGGAGAAAGGGCTTCGTATCTGCACTGACCGCATACACCAACGGCTCCGGCACATGGGATGCAGTTAAGGACGCATTTGTCAACGGCTGGTCTGAGCAGTGGAAACTGGCTCATGCCGAGTAATCTATGATTCAGATGCTGTGAGTTTTACAGCCTTTGATACAGGTAACTATCATAGAGTAACCAAATATGGGATGTCCGGGTAAAAGCGGAGATCCACAGACAAGGGAGGGGGAGGCCAAACTTCTCCTCCTTTTTTACTGGCAGGGCGGGACCGGAAGGATTTGTCTGAATCAGTTAACTGTCACCGAAGATTAGAAAAAGGAATGAAAAAATGGAAAAAGCAATCAAAAAATATTTTCCTGTCTTTATGATTCCTACCATGGTCGCATTTGCAATTGGATTTCTGGTACCTTTCCTTTACGGATTGTTCCTTTCCTTCTGTAAGTTCACAACCGTAGTAGACTTCAAGTGGATCGGACTGGAAAATTATAAGAAGATCCTCTTTGTCAATGGGAAATATGATCCGTCTTTCATACACAGTCTCTGGTATACGGTTGCATTCACAATCGTGACTATGCTGATCATCAATGTGGTTGCTTTCGCGATCGCCTTTGCTCTGACAAAAGGCATCCGCGGAACGAACCTCTTCCGTACGGCATTTTTCCTTCCCAACCTGATCGGCGGTATCGTACTTTCCTACATCTGGTTGATGATCTTCAACTCTGTACTGCAGAGATATTCGAAGACCATCGTCTCCACGGCAGGATCCGCCTTCTGGGGTCTGGTTATCGTCGTCTGCTGGCAGCAGATCGGATATATGATGATCATCTATATCGCAGGTCTGCAGAATATTCCGACGGATGTCATCGAAGCAGCCAAGATTGACGGCTGCAGCGGCTGGCAGATGCTGAAGTCCATTATCCTTCCGATGATGATGCCGACCATCACGGTCTGCACCTTCCTGACTCTGACCAACGGCTTCAAGCTCTTCGATCAGAACCTGGCATTGACCGGAGGTAAGCCCGGCGGCAATTCCGAACTCCTTGCACTGAATATTTACAATACCTTCTATGGCAAGACCGGCTGGGAAGGCGTTGGACAGGCGAAGGCCGTCATCTTCTTTATCATTGTTGCGGTGATCTCTGTTCTTCAGAATAAGCTCACCACAAGAAAGGAGGTACAGCAGTAATGGAAGCTCAGAAAACCACAACCAAGAAATATAAGAAATATAAACCATGGCAGAACGTACTGACTGTGATCTTCGCAATCTTAAGCTTTGTCTGGATTCTTCCAATCATTGCCGTCGTGCTGAATGCCTTCAAGAGTCAGGTCTACATTTTCAATAATCCCTTCGGTATCAGTACCGAATCGATTTTCAAGATCGGAATCAAAGAATGGGCCAAGAACCTGCCTCTGGCTACCCAGAGCAGATCTTCCGGCGAAGCAATGTTTCTTATTAATATGAAGAATGCCATTGAGCAGACGGACTTCTGGCACGCTTTCCTTTACTCCGTATTCATTACGATCGTATCGGTAGCTCTGATCCTTCTGTGCTGCTCCATGTGTGCATACTTCATTACCAGAGTTCATACGAAGTTTACAAAGCTTTTCTATCTGCTCTGCCTCTTCTCCATGATCGTACCTTTCCAGATGGTCATGTTCACTCTGAGTAAGTTTGCCAACATGCTTCACCTCTATACTCCTTGGGGCATTACGATTGTTTATCTGGGATTCGGCGCCGGACTCTCGGTATTCATGTACACCGGCTTTATCAAGTCTATGCCGATCGATATCGAGGAAGCAGCAATGATCGACGGCTGCACACCTCTGCAGACCTATTTCCAGGTTGTCTTCCCGATCATGAAGCCGACGACGATTACCATTGCAATTCTTCAGTCCATGTGGATCTGGAACGACTACCTCCTTCCTTCCCTTGTACTGGATGTCAATGATTACAAGACCATCCCGATTGCCATTCAGTATCTGACAACTTCCCATGGTAATATTAACTGGGGCGCTATGATGGCTGCTCTGCTCCTTGCCATCATCCCGATTGTTATCTTCTATCTGGCTGCACAGAAGTACATCATCGAAGGTGTAATGGCCGGAGCAGTTAAGGGCTGATTATTTAGACAGACTAGAAGGACAGATTATGAGAAAAAGTGGAATATTATGCCCCGTTTTCAGTCTTACTGGGAAATACGGAATCGGATCCTTTTCCAGGGAAGCCTATGAGTTCGTAGACTTCCTGGCAAAGGCCGGTCAGACCTACTGGCAGATCCTGCCGCTGGGTCCGACAAGCTATGGAGATTCACCCTATCAGTCTTTCTCCACCTACGCCGGAAATCCCTATTTCATTGACCTGGATGAACTGAAACGGCAGAAGCTTCTGACAGACGAAGAGCTGAAGGAAGCAGATCTGGGTTCCAATCCGGAGGATATTGATTACGGAAAGCTGTATCAGAACCGTTTTCCTCTTCTGAGAAAAGCTTTCAGCAGGATCGGATCCGAGACCAGAGATAAGGTCAAGACCTATCGTAAGGAAAACCAGGACTGGGTCGAGGATTATGCTCTCTATATGGCAGTCAAGGCTACTTTCGACAATGTCGCTCTCTCTGAATGGGATGACGACATCCGTCTGAGAAAGTCGGAGGCCATGGAGCGCTACAGAAAAGAATGCCGCGAGGATGTTGATTTCTACATCTGGCTTCAGTATGAGTTCTACAGAGAATGGGATGCCCTAAAGGGTTATGCCAATAAGAAAGGCATCCGGATTATCGGCGACATTCCCATCTATGTCTCTGCAGATTCTGCAGATGTGTGGGCACATCCGGAGCTTTTTGAATTGGATGAAGATTACCGTCCCATTCATGTGGCAGGCTGTCCGCCGGATGGTTTTACCGCCGATGGCCAGCTCTGGGGCAATCCCGTCTACCGCTGGGATTACCATAAGAAGACCGGATATGAGTGGTGGAAGATGAGAATTGCCAAAAGTGCTCTTCTCTATGACGTCATCCGGATCGATCATTTCCGTGGTTTCGATCAGTACTATTCGATTCCGGGAGATGCAGTGAATGCCAGACACGGAAAGTGGGTTGACGGCCCCGGAATGGACCTGTTCAAGGCTCTGAAACCTGTTCTGGAAGAAAAGAATGTCGGCATTATTGCCGAGGATCTCGGCTTTATCACCGATACTGTAAGGAAACTCGTGAAGGACAGCGGCTTTCCCAATATGAAGGTTCTGGAATTTGCCTTTGATGTCCGCGATACCGGATCGGCCAATGACTACCTGCCCTTCAACTATCCGAGAAACTGCGTCGCCTATACCGGAACTCATGATAATGAGACCATGGTCGGCTGGCTTGAGGGACTGGATAAAGAAACCTTTGACTATGTCCGGGAATTCGCAGATGCACCGAAGAAGGCAGATGCAAAGGAAGTCTGCCGGAAGATGGTGAGGATCGCTCTGGCATCCCCTGCGGATACCGCGATCATTCCTATCCAGGACCATCTCGGTCTGGATAACAGCGCAAGAATCAATACCCCTTCGACACTGGGCAATAACTGGCGCTGGCGGATGAAGGACGGAGTCCTTACTGAGAAGCTCGCAAAGGAGATCTATAAGATCACCCGGATCTATGGCCGGGCTCCTGTACTTCCCAAGGAAGATGAGGAAGAAAAGACCGGGACCGGGTCTTAAAATACAGGTCAGAGTTATGAAAATACCAGAGAAATTTTACTCGCCCCGAAATTTCTCTTGAATGTCCGCCGGATTCGGAAAATTTCCGGAACCGGCTTTTCGAAAAAACCGGACCCAAGGGATCAGGAAAATGACAAACCCCGGTCATTTTCCTCCCCCTGGGCCCGGTTTTCTTTTGCCTGAAGCAGAGGATACGATCCGGATCGCCGGGCTTCGGTCCGGCGGCGATCAATTTTCGCCTGGAAACGGGGACAATATCGCATACAAGCTTGAAACGCTTATGCCGGCAACGTATAATGATTAAGTTAATGAAAACCGCCTCCACAGCACCCAGCCGGTCGCAGGGAACGCATGAAGGCAAGATTCAGGAGGAAGACATGATTGATATCAAGTTCTTACGAGAAAATCCGGAAGCCGTAAAGGAAAACATCCGGAAAAAGTTCCAGGATCAGAAGCTCCCGCTGGTCGATGAAGTCATCGAGCTCGACAAGAAGGCCAGAGCAGCACAGGTGGAAGCCGATGAGCTCCGTAACAAGAAAAACGCTCTGTCCAAGGAGATCGGAAAGCTCATGAAGGAAGGAAAGCGGGACGAGGCCGAAGAGGTCAAGAAGCAGGTTGCCGATTTCGCTTCAAAGCTCGATGCTCTGACCAAGGAGACGGAGGAAGCCAAGGCAGGTGTTCAGGAACGCATGATGCGGATTCCCAACATCATTGATCCTTCTGTTCCCATCGGACCGGATGATTCCTATAACCAGGAGATCGAGAGATTCGGAGACCCGGTTGTCCCGGACTATGAGATTCCCTATCATACCGATATTATGGAGAGTTTCGACGGCATCGACCTCGATGCTGCAGGTAAGGTTGCCGGCAATGGCTTCTACTACCTCATGGGCGACATTGCCCGTCTCCATTCCGCTGTACTTGCCTATGCAAGAGACTTCATGATCAACAAGGGATTCACCTATGTCATCCCGCCTTACATGATCCATGGAAATGTCGTAAACGGCGTTATGTCCTTCGATGAGATGGATGCCATGATGTATAAGATCGAGGGAGAGGACCTCTATCTGATCGGTACTTCTGAGCACTCCATGATCGGTAAATTCATTGATACCATTAACGACGAGGACAAGCTTCCCTATACGCTGACCTCCTACAGCCCCTGCTTCCGTAAGGAGAAAGGTGCTCACGGCATTGAAGAGCGCGGTGTCTACCGGATTCACCAGTTTGAGAAGCAGGAGATGATCGTCGTCTGCAAGCCGGAAGAGGCCTGGGACTGGTACAACAAGCTCTGGTCCTATACTGTTGAGCTCTTCCGAAGCATGGACATTCCTGTACGTACCCTGGAGTGCTGCTCCGGCGATCTGGCTGATCTCAAGGTCAAGTCCTGTGATGTCGAAGCATGGTCTCCCCGTCAGAAGAAGTACTTCGAGGTCGGATCCTGCTCCAATCTGGGAGATGCTCAGGCCCGCCGTCTGAAGATCCGTGTCAAGGGCAAGGACGGAAACAAGTATTTCGCCAACACCCTGAACAACACGGTCGTTGCACCGCCCCGTATGCTGATCGCCTTCCTTGAGAACAATCTTCAGGCAGACGGTTCGGTCAAGATCCCTGAGGTTCTTCAGCCTTACATGGGCGGAACCAAGGTTCTGATCCCCAAGCACAAGCACTGAAACTACTTTAATAACCCAAAATACAAGATTCCTTACACCCGGTAGGTGTGAGAGAGAAAGGATTTATATTATGGAAAGAGAAGAATTTCTCGGACTTTACAGACATTCCCTGGCCCACATTCTGGCCAAGGCCGTTATTGAGCTTTACGGAAAGGACGTCCAGTATGCCATCGGACCTCAGATCGAGGATGGCTTCTACTATGACTTCACCCTGGATCACAACATTTCCTCTGATGATTTCGAGACCATCGAGAACAAGATGCGTGAGATTCTGAAGCGGAAGGAAGACTGGACAAGAAAGGAAGTCTCCCGCGAAGAGGCTCTCGAAATCTTCAAGAATCAGAAATATAAGACCGAGATCATCAAGGATCTCCCGGATGATGCAGTCATCAGCCTTTATTACACAGGCGATGACTATGTAGATCTCTGCCGGGGACCTCACGTAAGCAATTCTCAGGAGCTTCTTGGAACCGCCTTCAAGATCAAGTCCTGCTCCGGCGCCTACTGGAGAGGCGACGAGCATAATGACATGATGCAGAGAATCTATGTCTATGCCTATCCGTCCAAGGATGAGCTGAAGGCTCATCTGAACCTGGTCCGCGAGGCTATGGAGCGTGACCACAAGAAGATCGGACCTCAGATGGATCTTTTCATGTTCAATGAGACTGCTCCCGGAATGCCTTACTGGCTGCCGAGAGGCTGGAAGGCCTATCGTGCCCTGATCAAGTACTGGAGAGAGGTTCATGACAGAAACGGCTATCAGGAGATTTCCGCTCCGGTCATCAACAACCGTAAGCTCTGGCTGATCTCCGGCCACTGGGCTCATTATGTCAATAACATGTTCATCATCCCCGGTTCCAACGGCAGCATCGATGACATTGATACCATGGCTGCAAAGCCCATGAACTGCCCCAATGCCATGCTGACCTACAAGAGAACCATTCATTCCTACAAGGAACTGCCCATCCGCTACAATGAGCTGGATGTCATCCACCGGAAGGAAAAATCCGGTCAGCTGAACGGACTGTTCCGTGTCCAGGAGTTCCGTCAGGACGATGACCATACCTTCATCATGGAGTCCCAGATCGAAGAGGAGATTGACAACATTCTTGCCATTGCCGATGAGATCTACTCCACCTTCGGCATCACCTACCGGGCAGAGCTTTCCACCCGTCCGGATGACTACATGGGCGATATCGAGGTCTGGAACCATGCCGAGGATTCCCTGAAGCGGATTCTGGACAAGCGTTACGGCAAGGGCGGCTACGAGATCAATGAAGGAGACGGTGCCTTCTACGGCCCCAAGATCGACCTTCAGATCAAGGACGCTCTGGGACGTGAGTGGCAGTGCGGTACCGTACAGCTGGACTTCCAGCTTCCTCATAATTTCGGACTGACCTATCAGGACAAGGAAGGAAAGCTGGAGCAGCCGGTTGTTCTCCATCGTGCCATCTTCGGTTCCATCGAACGTTTCATGGGAATTCTGATCGAGAACTACAAGGGAGCCTTTCCTTTCTGGATGTCTCCTTATCAGGTTGCCCTGGTTCCCATCAAGCCTGAGCACAATGCCTTCACCAAAGCCCTTCAGGACAAGCTCGAGGATGCTGGCATCCGTGTCGAAGCAGATTATGCCGATAAGAACATGAACGAGAAGATCAAGTACTTTCGTAAGTATAAGGATCCCTACACCATCGTTATCGGCGACAAGGAAGTGGAATCCGATACGGTTTCCGTTACCATCCGCGGACAGAAGCAGCAGCTTCACAATGTTCCGACTGCAAACTTCATTGAAGCCTGCAAAAAGCTCAATGAGAGCCGGAGCCAGGATCTGATTACAGAGATGTAAGGACTGCCATGAATCTGAAACTGCCCGGATCTCTGACAAAAAAGCAGAAATGGATCCTTCTTTTTGTGATTGTTCTTGCCCTGATCATCCTGATCGCGGGGAATCAGCTTTTCCAGAAGAAAAAGGCAAAGGAGAAGGAGACCGAAGAGGTCGGAAGCGATGCTTCCTACAGCTTCATCGACGCCAACGGAAAATCCTATACCTTTAATCTGGAGAGCAAGGCACTGAAAAACACGATCGATGTCAAATCCTTCAAGCTGGACGGAAAGTCTCTCTATGACACATACGGCAAAGTCTACAAGGCGGATCTGTCCGGCACGGCCTTGTCGGATGCGGATTCGGCCGACCTCCCGCAAACAAAGGGAAGCCAGGGCACTCATATCGGCTATCTGGATGACGGCAAGCTGACCTATGATGACGGCACGGTCAAGGGCCGGGTCGGTATCGATGTCTCCTATCATCAGGGAGAGATCGACTGGAAGAAGGTCAAGAAGGCCGGCATCTCTTTTGTCTATATCCGTATGGGCTACCGGGGCTATGGCAGCGAAGGCAAGCTGTCCGTTGACAAACGCTTCAAGGAAAACCTGAAAGGCGCAAAGGCGGCAGGCCTCGATGTCGGTCTCTATTTCTTCTCTCAGGCTGTTTCTGTCAAGGAGGCCGAAGAGGAGGCTGCCTTCGTTATGAAGAATCTGGGAAAGACCAAGCTGGACCTGCCGATCGTCTTCGATCCGGAGAAGATCGGAGGAACGACAGCCAGGACCGATTCGGTTTCGGGCAAGCAGTTTACCAAGAATACCATTGCCTTCACGGAAGCCATCAAGAAGGCCGGCTACGATACTGCCGTCTACGCCAACATGGAGTGGGAGGCCAACAAGCTGGACATGGAAAAACTGGCCGTGAATGACATCCCGGTCTGGTACGCCGACTACGAGCCCCTGCCCCAGAGCCCTTATAAGTATTACTGCTGGCAGTATTCCGCCACGGGA
>JAQYBF010000020.1 GCA_029338875.1 Lachnospiraceae bacterium | reverse complement strand
ATGGGAGTCGATGAGCTTTCCGTAAGCCCGTCCCGGATTCTGTCAGTTCGGGAAGCAATCCGAAAGGTAGATCTGTCCAAATAAAAATCAAAAAATACAGCCATTGATTGGCACTGGATCCGAAATCCCTGTGTGGAAAATATCCGCATGGGGATTTCATTTATCCAGGATCTTTTCACGGCAGACCGGTATTGTAGCTTGATGTAGGAAAGCCCTGTGAAGTATAGTAAAATCATGTGAACTGAATTTCCTGATCTCATATGAATGGTCTATATTTCAGGAAAAGCAGGAAAAATGAAGTAGAAAGAATCACTGATTTCTGGAGGACTTTTATGGATTTGTCGGGCATTCCGCCCCATATGGCGCAATTATTTGTGGATCATGAACCGGATCCCCTGGAAAGGCTGTCCCACAAGATCCTCAATCTGGTCCGGGACCATCTGGTTTTAAAGATGCCGTATTTCAATAGGGCCATTCTAAAAATGCCGGAATATTACTATCTGCCGGAAGATTTCAGCGGCTGGCTGGATCGGGAAGGTCAGCCTGCCATCCCGGCCGGTATGGGCACCAACGGACAGGTTCTTTTTGTGAATCCGGACGCACTGATTGAGGGATATAAGGAAAGCCCTGAGCGGATCTGCCATACTTATCTCCATCTTCTTCTCCACTGTATCTATCGCCATCCCTTCCAATATGAAAAGCTGGATATGGAAGCCTGGGATCTGGCCAGCGACCTGGCAGCGGAAGACCGGCTTCTGTCCCTGGAACTTCCGGAGACTGCACTGGAGGATGACGGAAGACGCCGGTCAGTGCTCGGCGAGCTGTCTGAAACGGTAGGAAAGCTTACCGCCGAGCGGATCTATCACAGCCTTCGGGAAAATGAAGACCTTCGAGAAGATCTGCTCAAGAATAAAGATCTCTTCCATTTTGATCTGCATCAGTTCTGGATGAGCAGTCAGAAGGAAGGAAATGGCGAATCCAATCAGGACGGCCGGATGATCATGGCGGATCCTGACACAGAGGAAAGCTGGAAGAAGATCGGCGCCCAGACCAAGCTCAATATTTCCAATAAAGAAGAGAACATGGGAATGACTCCAAATGATCTCGTATCGGAAATCAACGAAGTCAGCCGGGATGATAAGGACTATACGGATTTTCTTCAGGGCTTTGCCCGGATGACAGAAGAGGTCCATCTCGATCCGGATTCCTTTGACTATATCTATTACCATTACGGCATGGAGCTCTACGGGAATTTGCCACTGATCGAGCCTTTGGAATACCGGGATGCACCGAAGATCCGTGACTTCGTGATCGCAATCGATACCTCGGGTTCCTGCCAGGGCAATGCCGTCCGGGCCTTTCTGAACCGGACCTATTCGATTCTGAAAAACACGGAGATTTTTACCCAGAGAATGAATCTCCATATTATCCAGTGCGACTGCGAGATCCAGAAGGATGTGAAGATCGAAGATGAAGAAGACTTTGACCGCTATATGCAGTCTATCGAAATTCACGGCGGAGGCGGAACTGACTTCCGCCCGGTTTTCTCCTATGTAAAGGATCAGGTCAATAAAGGCGAGTACTACGCTCTCTGCGGCCTCCTCTACTTTACCGACGGTCTCGGCATGTTTCCGGAAGAAGAGCCCGATTTCAAGACGGCCTTCATTTTAAAGGAAAGCGGCGGGGTCTACCCCGAGACACCCGACTGGGCCCTGACCTACCAGCTGTCCGGTCAGGAGATGGAAGAGCTTGAACTTGCATCTGACAGCCAGCCAAGACAGGGTGTCCTGATGTGAGAAGTAAGAAATCGAAAAATCCAAGAGTATGCGGAAGAATTGGAAAAATACAGCTGGCAGCAAACAGAATATATAGTAATCTCGCAGAAAACCCAGCTGAAGCACGATGGATTTGCAGATGATAACAGACGGTGAAATGTCTGTAGAGATAAAGAAAGGAATGACATGAACATTCAGGAAGCGAAACGAGAAGTCAAGCGGTCCGTTGAGATCTATCTTGCAAAGGACGAGTTCGGAAACTACAGGATCCCGGTCGAGAAGCAGCGGCCCATCTTCCTTGTCGGCGCGCCCGGCATTGGCAAGACCGCCATTATGGAACAGATTGCGGAGGAAATGAATATTTCCCTCGTGACCTACTCCATGACTCATCACACCCGACAGAGCGCCCTCGGCCTTCCTTTCATCGTTCATAAGGAATTTGACGGTAAGCCCTATGACGTGACCAATTACACGATGAGCGAGATCATCTCTTCCATTTATGACTCGATTGAAGAAAGCGGCATCCGTGAGGGTATCCTCTTTCTGGATGAAATCAACTGTATCTCGGAAACCCTGGCACCTTCCATGCTCCAGTTCCTTCAGTACAAGACCTTCGGAACCCATCGGGTGCCGGAAGGCTGGGCGATTGTCACCGCTGGAAATCCGCCCGAATACAACCGGTCGGTCCGGGAATTCGATGTGGTAACCCTGGACCGTCTCCGTCTCCTGGAGATCACTCCGGACTTCGAGGCCTGGAAATACTACGCCGAAAAGCGCGGCATCCACAAGGCCATCCTGACCTATCTCGAGATCCGCCAGGACGACTTCTATCATATGGAAAATACAGCACGAGAGAAGCGCTATGTCACAGCCCGCGGCTGGGAGGATTTGTCCGAGGCCATCTATCTCTATGAAGAGAAAGGCTTCCCCATTGACGAAATCCTGATCGGCCAGTATATCCGCTCCCCGCGCATTGCCCGGGAATTTGCGACCTACTACGCCCTCTATGAGAAATATAAATCGGACTATCAGATTCCTGCCATTCTTTCGGGAGAAGAAACAGCAGAAATCAGAGACCGTGCCCTGAAGGCTGGCTTCGATGAACGGCTGACTCTGACCGGCCTCCTTCTCGAGGCCATCCAGCCCAGGATCCGCAAGCATGAGGAAAAGGAAGAGGCCCTGAAGATGCTCCATGGCAAACTGGCAGCCTTAAAGCAGGATGAGAGCCTGTCCGTCCACGATCGTCTGCAGAAGCTGAAAGACGGTATGGAGAGAGAGCAGAAGCAGAAGAAAGCGGCTGGAAACCTGAGCCGGGAATCGAAGAGAGCCTATGCCTACAGCCTGAACTTTATCCGGGCCTGCTGGGACCGCCTGGATCAGGAAGGAAAGGATCAGCCCCAAGCAGACTTTGCCCTGGTCAATCAGGAATTCCAGAGTCGGGTTCAGGAAATGCTATCAGAGACACCGGTCCTGTCCAATCAGCTGGACCATATTTTCACTTTCGTGGAGCATGTCTTCGGCGATGACAATGAAATGCTGGTTCTGGTGACAGAACTGACTGTGGACAAGGACTGTGCCTCCTTCATTGCAGAAAACGGATGCGACGGCTATTACCGGCACAATAAGAGACTTATGGTTTTTGAAAGGAATCAGGAACTGATGGAAGAAATCGAAGAAATGCAGAAGAAGGGGCGAGCTTGAGATAAGGCAGAGTAAAGCCTGAAACAAATCCATACAGGAACATAATTGAGTACCATGACGGGATGCTTGAGACTTGACGATGATGACAGCAAATGAGACAAAGGACTTAGAGGATGGAAGAGCAGAAAGAGAAATCAGAAGAGAGGGAAAAACAGATCACCTTGCCGGACGGTACAAGCTATCGCTATGAGATTCTTCCCGATCAGACGGTACGCCTCAATGCCTGTACCGGAGGGCAGAACCGTATAGAGCTTCCGGATCAGATCGAAGGTTATAAGGTCAGCCGCCTTGGCCGCCACCTCTTCTATGAAGACGGTCTCCTGGTGGAAGAGGTAATTCTTCCGGACAGCATCCGCTTCATCGAAGACGAAGCTTTGGAATTCACTGTCTGCCTGCAGAAGGTCTGCTTAAATTCAGGCCTGATCTATATAGGAAAAAACGCCTTCAATGCTACGCAGCTGACGGAGCTTACTATACCGAATACTGTCGCATGGATGGAAGAACCCGGAGAATGGGGCATTGACCTGCGTCTGGAGGATGGCAATTCGAATTACAGCGATGACGGATTCGGAATCTATTATATAGGAAAAGATGGAAAAAAATACCTGGCAGCAGTGCACGCCATGGATCAGAGAAAAAGCTATCGACTGGCAGATGACTGCCATGGAATTCTGAAGCACGCTCTTCTTTCAGACAGGCAGTTGGAAGAGCTGATTCTGCCAAAATCTGTACAGGAGATCGCAGAAGGAGCCCTGACGGTAGAAAAGGGCGATGACTGGTATGAGGACAGCCTGGCAGAGGAAGCAAAGGGCGGCCAGCTCCGTCTTCAGGTCCGCCTGGAAGAAGGAAACCCGGTTCTTTCTATACAGGAAGGCTGTCTCCTGGAAAACAGAACCCTCACGAAGGATGAGCCTCAGGACAATGTTATTGGCCGAGAAGATAGTGTTCCCTGGCAAAATACCAGAAAAATACCATCAGCGGTATCAACACGAACATATACCGCCTTATACGGAAATCCCGGTTTTACTGGCGACCTGGTCCGCCTGTCCCGTGATCTGGATGCACCCTTGACAGCGGTTGGGGCAGAAGCCTTCTATGGTTGTGACATTTCGGAAATCCGCCTGCCCCTGTCACTGAAACGA
>JAQYBF010000019.1 GCA_029338875.1 Lachnospiraceae bacterium | reverse complement strand
AGCTTGTCGGTATTCTTTTCCTTGCCGACAAGGCCGGACCGGATCATGGCATCCCTGTGATCCTTCAAGGTATAGATGTCAGCCAGATTCTTCAGATAGCCGGCATCGCAAAGTTTCTGCACGGCCATCTCACCGAAACCGTGTATATCCATGGCATCGCGGCCGGTAAAGTAAATGATATGGCGGACCAGCTGGGCCGGACAGGAAGGATTGATGCAGACGATATTGGCCGTTCCCGGCTCACGGATGGTTTTCGCTCCGCAGACCGGACAGTGGTCCGGGATCCGGAAAGTCTCGACACCCTCAGGCCTCTTTTCATGCAAAACGGTACGGATCTTCGGAATGATCTCGCCGGATTTATAGACCGTGACATGGTCGCCGATCCCGATGCCCATGCTATTGATGAAATCCTGATTGTGTAGGGTTGCCCGGCTGACCGTCGTCCCGCAGAGTGGAATGGGATCGAAAACCGCTGTCGGATTGATCCGGCCGGTCCGGCCCACGGTAAGCTCGATGTCCCGAATCACGGTCTCCTTCTCTTCCGGCGGATACTTATAGGCAATTGCCCAGGAAGAAACTTTGTCCGTATGGCCGAAGATCCGGCGGTCGGCATAAGAATTCAGCTTGATGACCGCGCCGTCGATGTCATAAGGCAGGCTGCCCCGGCTCTCCCCAATCTTCTGAATGGCTTCCCAGCACTCCTCTGCAGTATGACAGATCCGATAATCCGGAATGACGCGAACGCCCTGTCCCCTGATATACTCATAGAAATCGGTATGCCGTTCAAATTTCCTGCCTCTAATGTCCTGGAGGTTGAAGATGAACATGGACAGACCCCGCTTCTTCACAATCGAGGCATCCAGCTGGCGAAGCGTTCCCGCCGCACAGTTTCGCGGATTGGCAAAAGTCTTCTGCCCCTGCTCCTCCTGCTCGGCGTTGACCCGGGCGAAAGCTTCTCTGGTCATATAGACTTCTCCACGGATCTCCAGATATTCCGGGGCATCTGAAAGGGACTTTTTCACATCCCCTATCACCAGCGCATTGGCTGTGACATCCTCTCCGAAATTCAGACCGTCTCCGCGGGTTTCCGCCAGAGCCAGCTTTCCATTTTCATAGCGAAGAGTCATGGAGAGGCCGTCAATCTTCTGCTCGACGACAAATTCCGGATGATCCAGCTTTTCCTGCATGGATCTGACCCAGCTTTTTACTTCGTCAAAACTGAAAATATCATCCAGAGAAAGCATAGGCACATTGTGCCGGACCTTAACGCCGGCCTCTCTCTTGGTCGTTCCGCCAACATGCTGAGTCGGCGAATCCGGTGAAGCAAATTCCGGATGGGAAGCCTCCAGATCCATGAGGCGCTTCATCATCATGTCATATTCATAATCCGATATCTCCGGGGCATCCTGATTGTAATAACGGTCATTATGATATTCTATGGTCTTTCTCAGATCTTCAATTTCTTTTCTGATATTCTGCTCTGACATAGCGTGTCTCCCCGACATCGTCTATTATTCGTGTTTACTATAGCTGTCCCCATGGTGACTGCGGGAAGAATAGCTTCCGGACTGATAATTGCGACGGTCACTTCCGCTATGGTCACCAAAGGAAGGTCTCTGACTGTTTTCATTACGGTCTCCATTGGATCGGCGGCCGTAACTTCTCTCTCCATAGGATCTGTTTCCATAGGAACGATCTCCGGAAGATCTGTCGCCATAGCTCCTATGTTCACTACTTCCGTTTCGATCTCTGTAAGACTTTCTCTCCCCGAAGGATCTGCCTTCCGAGCGATCCCCGTAAGACTTTCTATCCCCGTAGGATCTGCCTTCCGAACGATCCCCGTAAGACTTTCTATCCCCATAGGATCTGCCTTCCGAGCGATCCCCGTAAGACTTTCTCTCCCCGTAGGATCTGCCTTCCGAACGATCCCCGTAAGGCTTTCTCTCCCCGTAGGATCTGCCTTCCGGGCGATCCCCGTAAGACTTTCTCTCCCCGTAGGATCTGCCTTCCGAACGATCCCCGTAAGGCCTTCTCTCCCCGTAGGATCTGCCTTCCGGGCGATCCCCGTAAGACTTTCTCTCTCCATAATAGGATCTGCCTTCCGAACGATCCCCATAAGGCTTTTTGCCAAAGGATCTGTTTCCAAAGGATTTCTTAGAGAAAGACTTCCTGGGTCTCGGACCGGATATGGGATCGCTATAGGAATTCTTCAAGCTCTCGATCAGGTCCTTCTTCTCTTCCTCCGTAAGTTCCCGGTAGGCACCTTCCTCCAGATCCGCAATTTTCAAATTCATGATCCGGATGCGGCAGAGATCCTTGACCTTCATGCCCAGAGTCTCACACATACGGCGGATCTGCCGGTTCAGGCCCTGTGTCAAAACGATATGGAAGGTATCATAGCTGGTTTTCCAGCACTTGCAGGGGCGTGTCTTGACCCGAAGCTCGGTGAGATAGACACCGCGCTGCATACGATTTAAGAAATCTTCGGTCACTTCACCGTCGATTTTTACCACATATTCTTTCTCATGGTAATTTCCGGCACGGTTTAACTTGTTCACAAGATCCCCCTGGTTAGTGAGAAGGATGAGACCACGGGAATCCTTGTCCAGGCGGCCGACCGGATAGATACGAACCGGATAATTCAGATAATCGACAATGTTATTCTTTTCCTTCTTCTCGGCTGTGCAGACGATTCCGCGCGGCTTATTCAGGAGAAGAAGGACCTCCGGTTCCTTATGCAAGACAACTTCCTCGCGGAAGATGACCGTCTCTCCCTCCTGCACCCGGTCGCCGAGCACCGCCTTCCGGCCGTCGATCATGACCTCGCCGGCCTCGATGGCCTGATCTGCCTCTCTCCTGGAACAAATGCCAGCCTCGCTCAAATACTTATTCAGCCGGGTACCGCTTCTCTTTTCTTCTTCCATTTTTCTCTCCTTTGTCATCTCCTGCTTTCTCAAGCAGGCCCTGCAGCAACATTTGAAATCATCATAAATCTTTTGTTTCCAAAACGAAACACTTCCAGCGAAAACTTTTTCGAATATTCATGCATCCTTAGGAAAAAAAGCTGTGAACGTACGGGAACTCCCGATATTCACAGCTTTTTGACATGGTTCAGTGAAGCAATTCTGTTTTCACATAACCGCTGGCACCCGAATAGGTCGTAACCTGCGTCCAGCCATTATCATAGCTCTTCCCAATGGTCATAGGCTCGGAAACATAGCCCAATCCGGCAATGGAAGCCTGGTCGTTCATATCCGAACGAACGCGAACGGTCTGCGTCAGAGTAATGGTGGACCCCTCTGTCAGGCCATCCACTGTGATCACATTCGGCCCGGTCTGTGCAGGAGCTGCAGGCTGAGCTGCCTGCTCTGTGGTCTGACCCTGATCGGTCTGACCCTGCGTCTTTTGGTCGGTCTGACCTTGATCCGTCTTCTGGTCCGTCTTATTCTGATCCGATTTCTCCCCATCCTTTTGCTTCTTATCCGAATCCTGATCGGACTTACCGTCTTCAGACTTCTTATCATCCGACTTGGCATCTGCTGACTGGGTTCCGGCATTCTTCGCATAGTCCGTTGCCCAAGTGGTTGTCGCATCCGGAAGCGTTGTGTTTAAAAGAGTGTTCAGCTTTTCATCCTTTAAGAGGGCCTCGTTGAATTTCTGCTGGACTTTAGACTGAAGCCTTGAAACATCGTCCTGCTGTTCGAAGGCCGCAATCAAAGCTGTAACATCCGAATCCATCTCCTCTTCCTGATTATTGGTATTAAAGGTGGAATACTGGTTTGCAATATAAAGCGCCCCGTTGTCATCCGTTGTGACATAGAAGAATTCCATGCCGGGTGCCGGCGTCTTCACATCCTTAAATTTGATCGACATCGTTGCAGAAACGAGATAGGACTTATCATCCAGTCCACGCTTACTGTATATATTGATATCCTGATAGGACTCGACATACTGACTGAAGAACTTGATATAACTCTTTTCTTTGTCAGAGATCGGCTTTGCGAGTTTGGAAAGGGAGTCGACATCTCCCTCTGCATAGCACTTGAAATAATTATTGATCAGTTTCGTTAAAGCCTTCTCCTGGCTGGAAGAATCCTTCTTATTCTCCACCTGCTTGTATTCCTGATAAGCTCCGGCCATGGGGTTTTCCTCCTGGGCCGTCGTGTCCGTACATCTGACTAAAATGAAGACCATAGCGAGGAGTACCAGTGCTGCCAAATAATAACGACCCTTCTTGGGATCGATCACCTTCGAAATCAAATTCTCTGCTTTTTCTTTAAAACTCATTGAAATCCCTCCAAGGACTTTTGTTTACAAAAAAAGGCATTCCTAAGAATGCCAGAAGAATGTAGGCGGCGGGATTCGAACCCGCGGTCTTCGGAGTCGGAGTCCGACGCTCTATCCAGCTAAGCCACGTCTACATATAAGAACCGCATCAAATGGAATGTGAGTGGATCCGGTTCTTTCAAATCACTCACTTGACTATAATAACAAAGTGAATTTTGAAAGTCAACACATCTTCATTCACAGATTCCCATACCGGATCCACGCGAGGGATCACAGCTCGCCTTTCCCATCCCAAATCCACGCAGGGATCACTTCTCACATTTCCATACCGGATCCACGCACAAAATGCATCTCACATTTTTCCCGCTTTTACTCACAGTTTTCCATGCAAAGAATCATGCACCTGATCCAGAACTTTTTGCATACTCTTATAATTCACATGTCCGGACAGATCACTTCTTCCGGCGCTGCCAAAAGTAACCGCCGATCCGAAAATCTCTCCTGTGACTCGGGTCAGGATACCTTCTTCTCCCATGGAATAGGTGATGACCGGGATATCCGGATGGCTTCTGTTAAACTGATTGGTGACACGCAGAAGCTCCAGGAGATCATCCGGTGTCTCAGGAGTCACTGCCAGTTCTACCATATCTGCTTTGGCCCTGCCCATTTTCTCAAGGAGATCGAACATCTCAGCTGCCTTCGATGTCTGCATATAATCATGATCTGAAGCGACCACCTTAGCTCCGCTCTCATGGATCCGACGGATCACCTGTCCGGGATCCGGCAGTTCATTGAATTCAATATCAATGAAATCGCAGACGCCGGAAATTGACGCAATGTCATAGATCTTCTGCAGATAAGAAAGCGATGGTTCTGTGCGCCCACCCTGGGGAATGGTACGGACCGTAAATAAAAGGATGGTATCCTGAACCAGAGGCTTTAACCGGCGAAAGAAGTAAGTCAGGCGATCTTCATCATAGAGGCCGTCATAGAAATCGCCCCGGATCTCCACCATGGAGATCCCCTCTCCGACTAACTGCTTCACCTGCCGCAGGATCTCTTCTTCTCTCTGTTCGGCGATCGTTACGCAAAGAATCGGCCTCTCGCCACCAAAAGTCTTTCCTTTAACTACAAGTTTCTCCTCGTTCTCCATAGGCGCCTCGTTTTCTAACCATGAACCGCTCATACATCAAACCGTATCCCTGTCTCGCCACGTCACATGCAAGAAAGATTCAAACCATCCATTCGGAATCTGTTTATGCCTTGTAAGAGGGAATTTCAAAATCCATGCAGACACGATTCTTGGTATAGGGACGGACCTTCCCATTGGCAACTTCCATGTGACTGGGATGTGTGGCATAAGTCTTCAGTGCATTTTCATCCACCAGAGTACAATTCAGGCAGACATCTGCATTGGACGAAGGCAGGGGTTCGGTCTCAACATGCACTTCGAGAAGCCCCGGTACTTTCCCGACCAGGCCTTCCAGACCATCCTTAATGCCCCTCCGGATCTCCTTCTTCTCTTCTTCGGAATACTCATCCTTCAACTGCCACAAAATAATATGCTTTACCATAAGAAACCTCTCTTTCTATCACTTACGCACTTACGAAACGAACCGGTCTATATTTCCCAGCTGGTTTGACATTAAAACAATTTCATGATCCACTCTGTCAAAAAGACTGCCCCGCAGCAGGACAGGGCTACGGCAAAGAGATCCCCCCAGATCCAGGCAACGAAAAGCCCTGCAAGAAGAGCTGCCAGGCCGGAAAAAATATTTCCGGTCGCTGTCAGAATGGCCGGAAAAGTCATCACAGACAGAGTAACATAAGGTACATAAAACAGGAAGGACCGGATAAAACGGTTCTTGATCGGCTTTCGAATAAAAAGGAAAGGCGAAAGCCGGATGGCATAGATCGTCAATGCGATCACCGTGATCATGAGATAAATACGCATTATACTTCCACCTCCCGAGGCTTGATCCAGGCAGCCAGTGCCGAAAGCAGAAGCGTCAGGATAATGATTCGAAAGCCGGATCCGATTTTCGAAATATAGGGCAATACCGAACAAAGGAAACTCAATGCCATCGAGAGTGCCACCAGAAGTCCGATGAAGTGGTCGGTTTTGGCAGGCGGAATCACAATCGCAAGGAACATTCCATACATGGCAACACCCAGAGCATTGCCGGCCCAGACCGGTAAGATATTTCCGACAATGACACCCAAAACCGTTCCGGCCGTCCAACCGGCTACGGACGGCAAAGCAATTCCGTAGGTATAGGCAGGTTTCAGATCTCCCTCTACCGTTGCGGACAGGCCGAAGATCTCATCTGTGATAAAGAGCGGCAGGAGGAAGCGGTGCAGGGGGCGGACCTCTTCGGAAAGTTTCTGCGTCAGGCTGACACTCATTAAGAAGTAACGCATATTTACAACAATGGTCGTAAGAATCGCTTCAAGAATGCCGGCAGCCGAGCCGATCAGGCTGATAGCCGCAAATTCACCGGCTGAAGCCAGCATGCTTAGGGACATATATCCTGCCTGAATGGCATCCATTCCCACATTCTTCGCGGCAATTCCGAGTGCGAAAGAAACAGCGAAATAGCCGGCTGCAATCGGGATCCCGTTTTTCATACCTTTACGAAACCACTTCAATGAAGTCATGTCCTACCTCTCCTATCAGGAGTTTTCTTCCTCTGCCAGGCTCCGCTTACGGATCACAAGCAAAACGATCGTAAGCAGGATCAATGAAGATGAAAGAGTAATGAGCCAGTTCTCGGTAAAGCCTCCAATGATATATCCAACGATACAAACCAAAACAACAACCAGGGCGTACTGCATCTGGGTCTGGACATGATTGATGTGATTACTCTGGGCGCCGGAACTCGACATGATCGTCGTATCCGAGATCGGAGAAACATGATCTCCGCAAACTGCGCCTGCCAGAACAGCTGCAACCGAAAGAATCATCATCTTTTCATCGCTCTTCGAGAACATATTGACAACGATCGGAACCAGAATGGCGAAGGTTCCCCAGGATGTGCCGGATGAGAAGGCAATGAAAATCGCGATCAGGAAAATGATGACCGGAATAAAGCGAGCCCAGCCGGAAGAGAGATTGATGGAATCCCGGACGAAATCACCCAGTCCCAGTTTATCTGTCGTTCCCTTCAGAGTCCAGGCCAAAGTCAGGATCAGAATGGCCGGCATCATCAGTTTTCCGCCTTCCGGTACCGAATTCATGAAATCCTTAAAGCCGATCACTCTACGCGGCAGATAATAGATCAGAAGAAAAGCTACTGTAATAAGCCCGGCAAAAACCAGGGATTCGGAAGAAGAGCAATTGGCGAAATCCTCGATCAGATTCTTTCCGCCGTTCAGATGACCGGTCCAGATCATGGCACCGATGGCAGTTCCAATCATTACGACCATTGGAAGAACCAGATCCGAAACCTTACCCTTGGCATACTTCCCACCCTCGGTCGGATCCGTTGCCTTCTGATTCCGGAAAGCTTCGCCGCCGGAAGTAAAGAGATCGCCATGGGCTGCATTTCTCTCATGCACCTTCATAAGGCCGAAATCAAAACCTGCGATCGAAGTAAAGAAGACCATATAGATCGTCAGGATCGCATAGAGGTTAAAGGGAATGGTCGAAACGAACATCTGGAAACCGGACATGGAACTGCCCTTGGGTACATAGGAATTGACCGCCGCTGCCCAGGAAGAAATCGGGGCAATAATGCAGACCGGCGCTGCTGTCGCATCGATGATATAGGCAAGTTTCGCCCGGCTGACTTTATATTTGTCTGTGACCGGCCGCATGACGGAGCCGACAGTCAGGCAGTTGAAGTAGTCATCCACGAAGATCAAAACGCCAAGAAGCGATGTTGCAACAAGTGCTGCACGCTTGGATTTCAGATGTTTCACTGCCCATTCGCCGTAAGCCCGGGTCCCGCCCGACTCCTGCATCAGCATGACGATCATGCCAAGAAGGATCATAAACATGAGAATCGAGAAATCCACGCTGTCGATCATGATATGAAACAGCGTATCGAAAGCTGCCCAGGGATGGAAATTCGCTGCCAGGAGAGCTCCCAGGGCACATCCTGCGAAGAGGGAAATATAGACCTCCTTCGTCAGCAGGGCTAATACAATTGCAACAATGGGCGGCATCAGTGACCACCAGGTTCCGGTAAACATAATTTTTTTCCTCCTCTTCCCATACTTCCTCTGGAGCCCTAGGGTTATGATCGGGCTCGTATTTCAACGATTTCGACTCAAAAGGCGACGCTTTATATTTTCTCCGATCAGGTGACAGACTCCTCCCAATAAGGTTCCCAGCGTATTATTAATGATGTCATCCGTTTCAAAAACGCCGATGCAGAAAATCAGCTGGATCGTCTCGATGGAAAAAGACAAAAGACAGCCGATCAAAACAATCTGACAGAGCCTTTTCTTCTTGAAATTGGCACGGAGCATAAAGCCAAAGGGCACATAAAGGAGAACATTCAAAATTCCTTCGACCAGGTAATAGCTACTTCCATGCCCGGCCAGGCGATAACTGTAAAAAGGCGTAAATACATATTTCCTGCAGGTCACCGGCCGGAAAAGGACCGTTTCATACAGGATCAGGAAAATGATAATGCCAAGGATTATGGCTTTTATCTGTATCCTGTGCCTTTCCGTAAATCTTAGAATTTTGCTCTGCGGCCTGGTCTTATTTTGACTTAATCGATTCTCTTCCTTGCGGGCGGCGGTCAGATCTAAAATGGAAGATCCTATGACAAAAAACACCATAGCCACAATCAGATAGACCGAAATTCGTACGACTGTATCCATAACTTATATATCCAAAGGGATTTCCCTGATATCCAAAAAATTCTTAAGTGCCGACAAGGGAAAATCCTTTGTCGGATAATTGTATCAACTGTATGATTCCCGATTTTTTCATTATACCTTATTCCAGGCATTTTGTTACGGTCGATTTCATAGAAGTGCGGAAAACTTTCAATGCTTTAACGAGAAAAAGTCTCACATGGATCCGTAAGGTCCAAAGCTTCATCTTGAAAAAAGTTCAAAAAAATAACGGGCAGGAATTCCTGCCCGTTATTTGTATGATAGCCGGATCTTAGATCTTAGCGGTCTGCCTTCCGTCTGCTGTATGCGTAGTACCTCGGCTCATAAACCATAGTGGCGTACTCGATATAGGATTCTTTTACTGCATTCCAGATCTTTCTTAAGAAAGATTCTTTCTTTACAGGACGTACATTCTTCTTTGTATTGATTACCGGATTCATTGTGATTGTTGTCATAATGATCAACCTCTTTTCTTTTTGATTTTTCTACTCTCTTCTTCTCTTTACGAAACCATTGTAGCTTCATTCGGTTTCCAATGCTCTCCAAATCATGAAGAATAGTAGTCAAATCTTGCAGTTATTCTTTTGAAAAAGAGGTCTGATTCTCTTTAGTTATAGACCGTATCGTAGTTGATCTCTTTATAGAATCCGTCGTAGATCTCGATATAATTGCCTTTGCAGACTTCCATCAAATACATCATCTTTGTAATGGTCGCCTCCAAAGTCATATCATATGCTTCCAGTAAATTGAAGTCATTCTTGATCTTCTGGCCAACTTCATAGACTTCCATATCGCTGCCCTCATTGACGACCTGAGTAGCCATAATGACGATCTTCCCTTTGGAGATCCATTTTTCCATCTCCTGATAGAAGGCATCGACCAGATTCTTCGGGATACCGCCCACGCCAAAGCTCTCGATGACCAGGCAGTCGTAATGCAGGAAGAGGTATTCCAGGATGTCCGGCTTGATTCCGGGAATCAGTTTCAGGACAACGACACTGTCACAAACCTTCTCTGTGAATTGAACCGGCTCCTGAAATTTCTTACAGGGAATATAGCGTATGATCCTTCCGTCCCGGATCACTGCCAGTGCCGGGAAATTCACACTGGAAAAGGCATTGAAACTGTGTGCTCTGGTTTTCTTGGCTCTGGTTCCGGCAATGACTTTGCCGCCAAAGACCACAGAGACTCCGGTCGATCCGTCATCCGCGGCATAAATAATGGAATCGGACAGATTGGTCCTGGCATCCGTGCTGTCGAGATTGATCGGTTTCTGGGCACCGGTAAGGACGATCGGTTTATTTGAATTCCGAATCATATAAGAAAGTGCTGCGGATGTGTAAGCCAGCGTATCGGTACCATGACAGATCACAAAACCATCGTAAGCCAAATAATGCTCTTTTACTGCACAGACGATCTTTCCCCAGACTTCCGGCGTCATGTTGGTGGAATCAATATTACAAAGCTGGAGACAGTCAAGCCTATAGTGGTTCTTCAAGTCCGGTATATATTTCAAAAGCTCTTCCCCGTCCAGTTCCGGGCGAAGGCCGACCTCGCTCTGTACGCAGGCGATGGTGCCGCCGGTTGCAATGATCAGGATCTTTTTCATCTGACCAGACCTGGCCGGTATTCTGCGTTGAGTTCCCGGATCTCCTTCTTTCCATCGATGTAGGGCTGATAATAGGCATCCACCAGGCCGCCGCCCATATTGTCACAGCCGTTACAGAACCCGCATTCCTGACCGCAGACGTTTAGTGCCTGGTTTACAATTTGTATTCTTTCTTCACGTGTTGTGTCTTTGATTAGAATTGAGCGCATCTTTCCTCTCCATTCTTTTATCCGTTCATTTGTTTACATGAGTTTCACATTTAAGGAAACTACAAACATCATAGCACAATCTCCCTTCTTTCGGTTATAATGGATATATCATTTTGATCCAGCATCCAAAGGAGGTGTCTGTCTATGGATAATAAAGTGCTCCACAATCTTACTTATGGTCTCTTCATCCTGACTGCGCGTGACGGGGACAAGGACAATGGATGTGTAATTAACACCGTAACGCAGGTTGCAAGTAATCCCGACCGGATTGCAATCTCCGTAAACAAGGCTAATTACACCCATGACATGATACTGAAAACCAAGGCTTTCAATGTCTCCATTCTGACAGAGAAGGCCAGCTTTGCTACCTTTCAAAATTTTGGTTTCCAGTCGGGAAGAGACGTGGACAAGATGGCACCCGTTTCTTTCGCCCGGTCGGAAAACGGCATTGCCTATCTCACAGACCAAACCAACGCCTATCTGTCCTGCAAAGTGATCCAAAGCATCGACGTCGGAAGCCATACGCTTTTCATTGCGGATCTCGTCGACGGAGCTATCCTCGGTTCGGATCCTTCGGTCAGCTATTCCTACTACTTTGCCCATATCAAACCGAAGCCACAGCCGGCTCCTGCGAAAAAGGGCTGGATCTGTACCATCTGCGGATACATCTATGAGGGCGAAGTTCTGCCGCCTGACTTCATCTGCCCGGTATGCAAGCATCCGGCAAGCGACTTTAGACCGCTCTAAGACCGGCTCATTCACTTCTTGTTGCAACGATTACCTTACTAGAGCCAAGGGTTAGTGCTTACTGATATTGCTAAAATTTGTTAGGGATACCCTATAAAGCCAGGACCGGTGCAAAGTCCAAATTAGGGATCAAGCAGAAAATCAGGCCTTTCCGCTTTCATTTATCGTAATAGAAGGCAAATTGAAAAAAAACGATAGTGATGACCTGAAATTCGGCTGATTTCAGCTCCATTTATCGTAATACAAAGCGAGTTGGAAAATCCGATAGTGAAAGTCGTGTTTCACTATCGGATTTTTTAAAAGTGACTTCTCTTACGATAATCGCCCTCTAGACAAGCCTTACCACTATCGTAAAATGAAAAATTGACTTCTATCACGATATCTGGAAGACAGCCGGGCCCATGTCCGTATGCTCGCTTTGACTATGGCAAACTAGAAAAGCAGAAAATAAGGGCATGTGAAAACAATATTTTCACATGCCCTCTATTAATTACTTCTGAATTTTCCAGTCTTGATTAAATCAGAACTTACCTGCCTTAGCTGCTTCCTCAACAGAAACGGCTACAGCTACGGTTGCACCAACCATGGGGTTGTTGCCCATACCGATCAGACCCATCATCTCTACGTGAGCCGGAACGGAGGAAGAACCTGCGAACTGTGCATCGGAATGCATACGTCCCATGGTATCAGTCATACCATAGGAAGCAGGACCTGCTGCCATGTTATCCGGATGAAGAGTACGTCCGGTACCACCGCCGGATGCTACGGAGAAGTAAGGCTTACCAGCTTCGATTCTCTCCTTCTTGTAAGTACCTGCTACCGGATGCTGGAAACGTGTCGGGTTGGTAGAGTTACCGGTGATGGATACGCCAACATTCTCATGCCACATGATAGCAACACCTTCCTGTACATCGTCAGCGCCATAGCACTTAACCTTAGCACGAGGACCGTTAGAGAACGGAGTCTCAGAAACGATATTCAGCTTAGCAGCCTTGTAATCATACTGAGTCTCGACATAGGTGAATCCGTTGATACGGGAGATGATCTGAGCTGCGTCCTTACCAAGACCATTCAGGATAACACGAAGAGGGTTCTTACGAACCTTGTTTGCATTATTAGCAATACCGATCGCACCTTCTGCTGCTGCGAAGGACTCATGACCTGCCAGGAAACAGAAACACTCGGTCTCTTCTTCCAGAAGCATCTTACCAAGGTTACCATGGCCAAGACCAACCTTACGATGGTCTGCTACAGAACCCGGAATACAGAAGGACTGAAGACCTTCACCGATTGCTGCTGCAGCATCAGCTGCACGACGACAGCCCTTCTTGATAGCGATTGCTGCGCCTACGGTGTAAGCCCACTTGGCATTCTCAAAGCAGATACCCTGAATGCCTTCAACCATGTGATATACATCAAGGCCAGCATCCTTTGTGATCTTCTCTGCTTCTTCGATATCCTTGATACCGTATTTATTCAGAGCGGCAGTGATCTGAGCGATACGCGCCTCATAGTTTTCAAATAAAGCCATTATGTATCTCCTTTCCTTAATTACTCTTTACGAGGATCGATGAACTTAACAGCATCATCAATACGGCCGTACTGACCCTTTGCCTTCTCCCAGGCAGTGTTAGGATCATCACCCTTCTTGATGAAGTCGGTCATCTTACCAAGAGATACATACTTGTAACCGATGACTTCGTTGTTGGCATCCAGAGCCATCTCTGTTACATAGCCTTCGGTCATCTCCAGATAACGAACGCCCTTTGCCTTGGTGCCGTACATGGTACCAACCTGAGAACGAAGTCCCTTACCAAGATCCTCAAGACCTGCGCCTACAGACAGACCGTCATCAGAGAAAGCGGACTGAGTACGTCCGTAAACGATCTGCAGGAAAAGCTCACGCATAGCAGTGTTAATTGCATCACAGACAAGGTCGGTGTTCAGAGCCTCGAGAATGGTCTTTCCCTGAAGGATCTCTGCTGCCATTGCTGCGGAATGAGTCATTCCGGAACATCCGATGGTCTCGATCAGAGCTTCCTCGATGACACCATTCTTTACGTTCAGGGAAAGCTTACAGGCACCCTGCTGCGGAGCGCACCAGCCTACACCATGTGTAAAACCGGAAATATCCTCAATCTTCTTGGCATGTACCCATTTTCCTTCTTCAGGAATTGGAGCAGGCTCATGCTTTGCACCCTTTGTTACGGGGCACATGTTTTCAACTTCTGCTGTGTATTTCATTCATGAACTCCTTTCTTCGAACATGGAATCGAATACAGTCCTGACCCTGCTGTGTCAGAAAAAAGCTCAGCAGAAGCCCCTGATTCAATCCCGTACACACGGAATTATTATCATACAAAAACCGAAGCCTGTCCAGCAGAAATCACGCCGGATTGACTCCGAATCTGTATTTTCTTAAAAGCTATTGTCAGGCATGCTTTGCCACGATATGGTCCTTGTCCTTGAAGATATGATGGGCCGGAATGACACCGCGGACCGAGGAGGTCGGATAGACATTGCAGTCGGGGCAGATGACAGTTCCGGGATTCAGGACGGAATTGCAGCCGACTTCGACATGGTCGCCCAGCATGGCGCCGAATTTCTTCAGGCCGGTCTCGATTTCTTCATTCTCCTGATGGTCCTTGACCACAACCAGGGTCTTGTCAGACTTTACATTGGATGTGATGGAGCCGGCACCCATGTGAGAAAAATAGCCCAGCACGGAGTCTCCGACATAGTTGTAATGGGGCACCTGAACGTGGTTGAAAAGGACAACATTCTTAAGCTCAGTCGAATTTCCGACCACACAGTCATTGCCGACAATGGCATTGCCGCGGATAAAGGCGCCGGGACGGACCTCGGTATTCTCGCCGATAATGCAGGAGCCGCAGATATTGGCTGCATCATAGATCTTAGCGGACTTTGCGATCCAGACATTCTCGCCGCGCTTCTCATAAATCGAAGGATCCAGACTTTCACCCAGCTTCTTTAAGAAATCGCCGATCTCGGGCAGGACCTCCCAGGGATAGGTCTTTCCGGAAAAGAGCTCTGCAGCGATGGTCTGGCTCAGATCATACATGTTTTTGATTTTTGTTTCTTCCATGATTTTATATTCCTCCTGAATGAACTCTTTATAATATAACCTTTTTCAACTGGCGTGGCTTATATTTTTCATATATAGATTGTCTATGATGTAGTCTTTTCGGCCTTTCCATGACCTGACTTTCCGGATGCTCCGGAAGACTTAGACGCAGTCTTCGTAGCTGTTTTCGACGCTGCAGAAGCTTTGGAAGGGGCCTTCCCATCTGTTTTCTTACTCCGGTAGGCCTTCTGCCTGTCACCCCGGGCGATCCGGCTTCTCAGTTCCTTCTCATAGAACTGTGAATCGCGGCGGAAAATCTGCTGGAGACCGGCTGTGGATCCGTTCTTCATGACAAATTCTGTCCGTCTCTTAATGAAGCCTTCCAGCTTCTCCATATATTCATCCGGCGTGATCTCTCCCTCTGCCACCAGGTTCAGGCCCTTCTCCCAGCTTGCCGTAAGCTTGGGATCCAGAAGCGACCGGATGGAGCCGTTCACGATATCATAGATAATCTCTCCGGAAAGAGTCGGCGTGATGATCTGGGTCTTCTTATTGAGGTTGAGGTAGCGGTTCTTGACCAGCTTGGAGAGGATCTCCGCCCGGGTGGCCGAGGTACCGATGCCCTGGCTCTTGATCTGCTCCCGAAGTTCCTCATCCTCGATGAGCTGGCCCGCATTTTCCATGGCCAGGATCATGGAACCGGAATTATAGCGCTTGGGCGGTGAGGTCTCGCCCTCCCGGACACCGAAAGAGGTAAAGCGGACGCCGGCGCCCTTTTGCAGGGTATCAAAGAAGGCTCTTGCTGCCTCGGTCGAATCCTTGTCTTCAGCCTCATCCTTTGCATCCGCATTCTCTCTGTCCGCATCCTTTGAATTCCTGCCGCCCTCTGCCCCGGCAGATTTCTGTCCGGGCTTTGTCATATCCCTCTTTGTAAAAGAATAATTCATGATGCCGAGATAGCCGTTTTTCTCCAGATATTTACCGGAAGCAAAAAACTTCTCACCGGCCACATCGACGGTCAGATTAATCTTCAGATATTCCGCCGGCGAGAGGAAAATCGCTAAGAAGCGGCGGACAATAATCTCATAGACATGGGCCGACAGAGGCTTTAATGATTTCAATGCCGAAAGGCCCTGGCCGGTCGGGATAACCGCATAGTGGTCGGTAATCTTCTTGTCGTCCGTATATTTGGTCTTTGCAATTCCCTTGTAACTACCGTTTTTCAGGATATAATCGGCTGCCTGGGCGTACATGGGCAAATTCGAAAGGCCGCGGATGTTCTGGTCAATGACCTTGGCCACAGCTGAGGACAGAACCCGGGCATCCGTACGTGGGTATGTCACAAGCTTCTTTTCATAGAGTTCCTGAATGATATTCAGGGTTTCATCCGGACTGATCTTAAAGAGCTTGGAGCAGTCGCTCTGAAGCTCAGCCAGATTGTAAAGAAGGGGCGGATTTTTCTTCTCCTTCTTCCGGCTGAGTTCCGTCACCTTACCCTCGAGAGACAGGTCGGTATTTTTATTTTCGTCAAATATAAGGTCCTGCTGCTTCTCTTCCGAATCTCTGAGATAGGTAATCAGCCCGACTGCATCCGGCTCTTTCTTAAAGCCATTTTCCTTATAAAGAAGGGGGGACTGGAAATAATGGGAGCCCTCGACAGCCTTCCATTCAGCTGTGAAAAGAGGGGTCTCCGCCACTACCCGGTAGAAGGGGGTCTTCACGAAGTCCCGAATCTCCCGCTCCCTCCTGACCACCATGCCCAGGACGCAGGTCATGACACGGCCGACCGAGATCACAGCATAGCGCTCATGAAAGAAGGAGGCCATGGCATTGCCGTAGCGGAGGGTCAGAAGTCTGGAGAAATTGATACCCATGAGGTAGTCTTCCTTGGCCCGAAGGTAGGCGGCATCGGCCAGATGGTCATAGGCGCTGATATCCTTGGCCTCGCGGATGCCCCTCTTAATCTCCTCCTCGGTCTGGGAATCGATCCAGACCCGGCGCTCATCCTTGTCATGGACATGGGCTTCCTGACGGACCAGGCGGTAGATGTACTCTCCTTCCCGTCCGCTATCGGTGCAGACATAGATGCGGCTGACATCCTCCCTGTTCAGAAGAGAAGCTACGATATTGAACTGCTTTTTCGATGCGGGAATGACCTCGTAGAGAAAGTGATCCGGCAGGAAGGGAAGAGTATCCAGCCGCCATTTCTTATACTTCTCATCATAGGCTTCAGGATAGCTCATGGTCACAAGATGGCCGACGCACCAGGTCACAACGATGTGATCGGACTCCATATAGCCATCATGGTCAGACATCTTTTCCGAGAAGACCCTGGCAAATTCCCTTGCCACGCTCGGCTTCTCCGCGATAAAAAGACTCTTGCCCATCCTTACTCTCCTTCACACTTTCATTACAATAAGATCTGCCGATGCTGCTATGTCTGAATTCCGGACGCATGATGCTCCAATAAACAGGTTCCGGGACAATTCATGCCCCTGTAAACAGTCAGGGCAGAAAAAGAATGCTGTGAATCGTCTTTTCTTCCGACTTTCCACAGCACTCATTATGATCTTCAGTTAAAACGGTCTATATTTCTCTCATCCTGTCACTGTCAGATACAGAATTTGCATTTCTCAAGACTTTCTAATTCAAAGGCTCTGCCTTTCCCAAAAACTCGGATCAGACTGGTCTGAATTTACTTCTTCTCGATATAACCCTTGGCAGTCAGAAGCTCTGCGCAGAGGACACCGCCGCCTGCTGCTCCGCGGATGGTATTGTGAGACAGACCGACGAACTTCCAGTCGAAGATCGAATCCGGACGGAGACGGCCGATAGAAACGCCCATGCCGTGCTCGAAGTTCACATCCAGTGCCACCTGAGGACGATTGTCCTCTTCCATATACTGGATGAAGTGCTCGGGTGCGCTCGGGAGCTTTAATTCCTGGGGAAGGCCCTTATAGTCACGAAGCTTCTGGATCAGCTCTTCCTTGGTCGGCTGCTTTCTGAAATTGACAAAGCAGGTTGCGGTATGACCGTAGAGAACGGGAACACGGATACACTGGGAGGTGATCTGGATATTGTCAGCCGGCTTGATCACGCCGTCCTCAACCTTACCCCAGATCCGGAGAGGCTCCTTCTCGGACTTTTCCTCCTCGCCTGCGATGTAGGGAATGACATTTCCAACCATTTCCGGCCAGTCCTTGAAGGTCTTTCCGGCTCCGGAAATGGCCTGATAGGTGGAAACGATAGCCTGATAGGGTTCGAATTCCATCCAGGCGGACAGGGCCGGTGTGTAGGACTGAATCGAACAGTTGGGCTTTACAGCGATGAAGCCTCTTTTGGTGCCAAGACGCTTTCTCTGGAATGGGATGACATCGATATGATCGGGATTGATTTCCGGAACGACCATGGGCACATCCGGTGTCCAGCGGTGTGCGGAGTTATTGGAAACTACCGGTGTCTCGGTCTTGGCATAGGCTTCCTCAATGGCACGGATCTCGTCCTTGGACATATCGACAGCGGAGAAAACGAAGTCTACATTTTCCGAAACCTTCTCAACCTCATTGACGTTCATGACAGTGAGATTCTTAACCTTCTCCGGAATGGGAGTTTCCATCTTCCATCTGCCGTTTACGGCTTCTTCGTAGGTCTTTCCGGCGGAACGCGGGCTGGCTGCGACGGTTGTCACTTCAAACCAGGGATGGTTCTCCAGAAGTGCGATAAAACGCTGACCGACCATGCCGGTTGCTCCAAGAATGCCGACTCTTAACTTTTCACTCATAGCGCTCTCCTTTTTCTTTTTCCTTTTTCTTTTCCTTTAATCTATCCTATGATGCGGGCATCAGAAGCAAAAAAGACTTATTTCTTCTGACAGACTGTATCACACAGGCTTTGTAAAAATCAGAAGGCTCTGACATTATGTCTACCATGATAGCAAAGCATGACAAAATTACAAGTCCAAGACCTGGTGAATCCGGATGAAATTACTGGTCTGATCCAGATAAATACAATTCAGATTACAGGCTTAAATCCGGGTGATCATTCAGATACTGCCTGCTCTTTTCGATTTCTTCTTTCATGACTTCCCGGCCGGGTGCTCCGGTCGTCAGCCGCTTGTCCACGCAGGTTTCCATGCTGATGGCTTCATAGATATCGTCCTCGAAGGCCGGGGAGAATTTCTTCAGTTCCTCCAGGGACATATCATCAATGGGCTTCTTATTTTCAATGCCATAGAGAACGATCCGTCCGACAATGCCGTGAGCATCCCGGAAGGGAATGCCCTTCCGAACCAGGTAGTCAGCCGCATCGGTTGCATTGGTAAAGCCGTGGCGGGCGCTTTCCTTCATCCGATCTTCCCGGAAACGTAAGGTCGAAAGCATTCCGTTAAAGAGGTCCAGGCAGGCATTGGCCGTATCCATGGCATCGAAGGGAAGCTCCTTGTCCTCCTGCATGTCCTTGTTGTAGGCCAGGGGAATGCCCTTCATGGTGGTCAGAAGGGACATCAGAGCTCCGTAAACCCGGCCGGTCTTGCCACGGACCAGCTCCGCTATATCCGGATTCTTCTTTTGGGGCATAATCGAAGACCCGGTGCTGTAGGCGTCATCGATCTCAATGAACTGGTATTCATTGGAATTCCAGAGGATGATCTCCTCGGAGAAACGCGACAGATGCATCATGATGATTGCCAGCGCCGAGAGATATTCGAGAAGATAATCCCGATCGCTGACTCCGTCCATGGAATTGGCGGTCGGTCCGTAGAAATGTAAGAGCGAAGCCGTATAATCCCGGTCCAAGGGATAGGTGGTGCCTGCGAGGGCGCCGGATCCCAAGGGGCAGTAATTCATCCGTTCATGAATATCCGCCATCCGTTCCCGGTCTCTCTTAAACATCTCGAAATAGGCTCCCATATGATGAGCCAGGGTGATGGGCTGGGCCTTCTGCAGATGGGTAAAGCCCGGCATGATCGTGGAAGTATGGCTTTCCATGATATGAAGGATGGTCAGAAGAAGGTTCCGAAGATTTTCGTCTGTCTCTTCAACTTCCTTTCTTGTATAGAGACGCATGTCCAGAGCGACCTGATCGTTTCTCGACCGGCCGGTATGGAGCTTCTTTCCGACGGAACCGATGCGGTCAATCAGATTGGCTTCCACGAAAGAATGCACATCCTCGTATTCTTCTGTGATCTGAAGCTTTCCCTGTTTCACATCATCTTCAATCGACTGCAGTCCCGATAGAATCTGATCTCTCTCGTCATCGGTCAGAATGCCCTGTTTTGCGAGCATCCGAACATGGGCTCTGCTGCCTTCAATGTCCTCGGGAAGGAGCCTCTGATCGAATCCGATCGAGGCATTGAATGCATATACCTTGTCATCTGTCTTTTTCGTAAATCTTCCGCCCCATAACTGAGCCATAGGATCTCCTGCCTTTCTTCTTTTTCTTCATCTTTTTCCTGTTCCGTTCTTCAACGGGTTTTATCCTATTTCTCCGGAGTCGGGATGTCCTTCTTCGGATTTCCCAGCCGGAGTAATATTTCTTTTAAAATCTTTTCCGGTCAGCTGCCTCTTCATTTTCCGGCATCTTCTGATCCGCCTCTGTATTCTTCCTGGCCTCATCCCTCTTCTCGGCCTCCATTCTTGAGAAGACGCATCCGCAGAAGTTCTGCCGGTAAAGGCCGTATTCTCGGGAAAGCTCCGTGGAACGCCTGTAGCCGTTCCGCTTTCTGAATTCCGAGGGGAGGTATTTTACCCCGTATTTCTCCGCCATCTCTTCGCCAATCTGGTTTAAAAGGACCGGATCCTTCATGGGACTGATGGTCAGAGTCGTTGCAAAATAATCGAGTCCCAGCTCCTTTGCCTTTTTGGCAGCCTCCTCCAGGCGAAGGCGAAAGCAGATCTCGCAGCGTTCTCCGCCTTCCGGAGCATCCTCATAGCCTTTGACAGCTGCATAATAACGCTCCGGTTCATATTTGCCCCGAAGGAAGGTCACCGGATGGCTGACCGGCATCTCCCGGATCAGGCGGTCCAGCTCCTCTTCCCGGTACTCGTACTCCGTGGACGGGGAAATGTTCGGATTATAATAAAAATCAGTTATGGCGAAATACCGGGACAGGTATTCCAGCACATAACTGCTGCAGGGCGCGCAGCAGCTGTGCAGAAGCAGAGTCGGCACAGCATCTGCGGCAATATTCTTTTCAATGATCGAATCCAGTTCCTTCTGATAATTCCGCCGATTCAAGGTCACTCCTTCTCCTGCCAGAGGGTGAATAAAATCAGGGCAAAGGCGTAGACGAGACAGATCAGAATCGCAAAAACAGCCTTACCTGTCACAAAGCCTGCGATCAGCTGGACCAGGATGGCCAGGCCGTGAATATAGACCGGAACCTTGCGAAGCAGGGCTGCCAGAGCGGTTTCCAGGATGACCAGGCATCCGACCGGCACAGCCGGAATATGCAGTGCTGCAATGGAAACGACAAAGACTGCGATCTCAAAAGCGGCAAAAATCAGTGTTAAAATAATCGGATTCTTCCCTTTTCTGGAAAATTCAGAAAATGATGCGGACATTAATAGCACCTCCTCAGAAGCAAATGGTAACAAAAAAAGCTTCGAATCGGATTCGAACCGACGACCCCTTCATTACGAGTGAAGTGCTCTACCAGCTGAGCTATCGAAGCAAACAAATGTTATTATATAGAATCAGCCGGTACAATGCAAATATTTTTTCTTCTGTCTGACAGGGCGGATCCCGGTCCGAAGGTAATCTTTTGGACTCACTTTCTGATTATAGCATGATATGGAGAAAATTCTCCAGCATCCTCGGGCCCTCCGGGGTCATGATGGATTCGGGATGGAACTGAAGACCATAGATTTTCCGATCCCTATCGGCTACCGCCATGACTTCGCCATCGTCCGCTCTGGCGATCTCTTTCAGGCTGGCGGGAAGGGAATCCTCCATGACAGCCAGGGAATGATAGCGGCCCACGGTGACCTCTTCGGGAAGTCCTTTAAAGATCGGAGCGGAAAGATCCAGCTTTACCCGGGACTGTTTGCCGTGCATAAGCTCCTTTGCATAGGAAATCTCAGCCCCCTCTGCCTCGCAGATCGCCTGATGGCCCAGGCAGACGCCAAGCATGGGGATTCTGCCGCCGAGCTCCTTTACGACCTCCTCGCAGACGCCGGCATCCTTCGGCTTTCCGGGACCCGGAGACAGGATGATGCAGTCCGGCTTCATTTCTTTGATTTCAGCGACCGTCTTCTCATTGTTTCGGATGACTTCAATGTCCGGGTTCAGGGATCCGATCAGCTGATAGAGATTATAGGAAAAGCTGTCATAATTATCGATTAAGAGAATCATTCTTCTTCCTCCGCTTTCTTCAGTGCTTCGACTACTGCCTTTGCCTTGTTCCGGCATTCCTCGTATTCCTTCTCCGGGACACTGTCTGCGACAATGCCGGCGCCGGACCGGACGAAGACCCTGCCCTTTCTCTTATAGGCCAGGCGGATGGCGATGCAGACATCCAGGTTTCCGGTAAAATCCACGTAGCCGATGGCGCCGCCGTAAATGCCTCTCCGGTCATTTTCCAGCTCGTTAATGAGCTGCATGGCCCGGAACTTCGGTGCTCCGGAAAGTGTTCCTGCCGGCAGAATCGAATCCACGGCATCAATGGCTTTTTTATCATCGCGGAGCTGACCTACGACCTCGGACCCGATATGCATGACGTGGGAATACTTTTCGACCGCCATATATTTCTCCACCTTAACCGTGCCGAATTTGCAGAGGCGGCCCAGGTCGTTCCTGCCCAGATCCACCAGCATGTTGTGCTCGGCCCTCTCCTTTTCGTCGGAAAGGAGCTCCTTTTCCAGCTTTGCATCCTCTTCATTGTTCCTGCCCCGGGGCCTGGTTCCGGCCAGGGGGAAGGTCCGGATCTCTCCGTTTTCAACCTTGACCAGGGTTTCCGGCGAGGCTCCGGCGATCTCCACGTCATCTCCGGAAAAATAGAACATATAGGGCGAAGGGTTGGTGGTCCTGAGGATCCGGTAGGTATTTAAGAGACTTCCTTCATAGCGGGCTTCCATGGGATTGGAGAAGACCAGCTGGAAGATGTCGCCCTCGTGGATGTAATGCTTGATTTTCTCGACTTTTTCCGTGAATTCCTCCAGGGAAAGCTTTGGCTTCAGGGGTTCCAGGAGATGGCCTCTTTCGATTTTCTTCGGTTTTCCTTTGCGGATGATGTCTTCCATCTCATCGAGCTCGATCAGAGCCTTGTTATAATCGCTTTCCATATCGTCTGTCCGGATATTGACGATGAGAAGAATCTTCTGGCGGAAATTGTCGTAGCAGATCAGCTTGTCGAAAAGCATAAGATTGACATCGTCAAATTTGTTTTCATCCTCTGCATCCAGTTTCAATTCCGGTTCGCCGTACTGGATATAGTCATAGGAGAAATAGCCGACCAGGCCGCCGGTCAGGGTGGGAAGGCCGGGGATCCGGGGCGAGCGGTTCTCCCGGATGATCTGCTTGATATAGATGGCCGGATGCTCTGTCTTCATCTGGATTTTTCCGCCGGCATTGACAGTAAGAAGGTGGTCCTTGCAGGAAATCTCCATGGTCGGATCAAAACCGAGGAAGGTATAGCGGCCCCACTGACGGCTGTCCTCGACGCTCTCCAAGAGAAAGCAGTGGCTGCTGACGTTCTGGAGAGCTCTGAGGGTTTCCACCGGAGTCCGGATGTCTGACAGGATCTCCCTGGTCACGGGAATCCGTTTGTAATCCCCGGAGGCTGCGATCTCTTTTACTTCCTCGTATGATGTCTGCTTCATTTCATGCTCCTTTCGTCTTCTGATCCTCCTTCTCTGCCGGAAGAGCAATAAAAAACCGCCCCGGCAGAAAGAATACAGTCTTTCTGTCAAGGGCGGGTTCTGAAAATTCCGATACCCGTGGTGCCACCTTGCATTTGTGTCTCCACACTCTCATGAGATACCAGCATATCTCCGGCAGCTAACGTGTGCCTTACGTCAGAAGCTACTGGTCAGCGGATTATGAATCCTTTGACTTAAATCCTGTGATTTCAAGTCCTGCGGTCTCAAACTCTATGAATTCAAACCATGCGAATTCAGATCTTATGATGTTCACCCTGCCCTCAGTGGTCCATTTGCGAATCAGCCTTCTGCCCGGCTCTCATCTTCCCGGACTCTCTGTGAGTGCCCTATTCGTTTAATCTCCACTTCAACGGTTTAAGCTATTAAATTATGAATTATTAAAGCACCTTTGAAAAAAACTGTCAAGAAGACCGAATAGAAAAAATTTAATAATTTCTTTATGGTCTTTCGAAAGAATTCAGAATGCTTTTCTTGTAGTTTTCTGCCGGTACTGATAAAGTTTTCTTACAGGCAGCGGACCAGGAAAGGCCGCATATGAAAAGCAATGCACACTTAAGCTACCCGGAATTCAAAGAGATTATTCTGTCGGAACTGAAGCTCCGCTTCCCCGAGGCATCGATCGAGAGTCATTCGGTCGTGAAGAATAACGATACCTATCTGGATGGCATCTATCTAAAGCGACCGGGAGGGAATATCGCTCCCCAGGTCTACCTCAACCATTTCTATGAGGATTATGAAAATGAGACCGCCTGTCTCAATGAGATCATCAGTGACATCTCATCTGTTTTCATTGAAAACCAGCCGGTTCCTGATGTGGATCCGGAATTTCTATCGGATTTTTCGGCAATTCAGGACCGGATCGTCTTCGATCTCATCAGTCTGCCGCGGAATCATGACTTTCTTTCGGATCTGCCCTATATTTCCTATCTGGATCTGGCCATCGTCTTCCGGGTCCTGATTCATGCCGATGATAACGGCAGGTCCAGTATTCTCATCCACAATTACCATCTGGAGGACTGGGAGGTCAGTAAGGAAACCCTTCTCGACAAGGCCAGGCAGAACACGCCCAGGCTTCTCCCGGCATCCATCGAGTCCATCACAGATGTCCTCGGAGATCTCACATCAGAGGAAATCCTGGAACCCTCCGATTACACGCCCATGTATGTCCTCTCCAACCAGTGCCGGCTGAACGGCGCCGCATGCATGCTCTATCCCCATCTTCTGGAACGGTTTTCCCGGGAAAAGGGCATGGACTTCTATATCATTCCTTCCAGTATCCATGAGGTCCTTCTGGTTCCCGCAGCCCTGTCGGGCGGACCGGAGGAGCTGAATGCCATGGTTCAGGAGGTCAATGCCACAGAGCTTGCCGAGGATGAGATCCTGTCCGAGCATGTCTACTATTTTTCCGGACAGAGAAATGCCGTATCCGCCAGTGAAGGCCGGGGATAATCTTTTTCAAAGATCCGTCTGCCGAACTATTTTAATCTGATGCAGGCAGAAGTCCCAGCATCGACTGCAGCAAAAAACAGCTGCCGGAAGGATCCGCATTCCCTTCCCCGAACCAAATTGGGGGAAGAATCACAGCGGGTCCTAATGGCAGCTGTTTTGTTGAATCATTATGAAATTTCCGGACAGGATCCTTTTGATGACCCAATCCGCAGATCAAATCCGCCTTTCATCTGTTTCTTTACTGGATTCCGGTATCATTCTTGTACTGCTGCTGAAGCTCCTTTGCAACACGGGCAGCCGCATCCTCGATCTCCTCTTCGGAGTATTTCTCGGTGGGGTCGGCTTCCAGCTCGTTTCCGTCCTTATCGACTTTCTTTTCCTCTGTCTGCTCGGGCAGATTGCCGTTTTCATCCAGATGCTTCTTTGCATTTTCCAGTGAGCCGTATTCCTTCTCTACCTCTTCTGCCTTTCCTTTCAGGAAAGCCATATAGCGCTGGAAGGTGTCAGCCACTTCATCTGTGTAGCAGGCGAAAACGACTCTCATACCATAATCCTTGTTTTCATCCAGCCATTTGGTCACCATGGTGACAGCGATCGGAACCGCCTCTTCCAGAGGGAAGGAGGACAGGCCGGTCGAAATGGCCGGGAAGGCGATGGAATGGATTTCATATTTCTTTGCCAGATTCAGGCAGTTGGTATAGCAGTCTCTCAGAGCCTGACGGTCTTCTTCGGTAACTTCCCCGAATTTGGTTCCCGGCGCTACGGTCGGTCCGACGGTATGGATAATATAATTGCAGTGGAGGTCATAGCCCGGAGTGATTTTGGCTTCGGAAACCTTGCAGCTTTCCAGATGATCCAGGGCATCATCAATGCCTTCACCGGCTGCCTCATAGATGGCATGATCCTCTCCTAATCCGTCGTCATTGAAAAGGGGGTCTGCAGAATTTACGATGCAGCTGATGCCGAGCCTGGTAATATCGCCCTTATAGAAAACGATGCCTGCCTGCTTTACATTCAGCTCCTGGTCGGAATCCAGGATGGCCTTGACCGCATTCTTCTCAATACCGAAGGGATTGGTGAAAGGATCAATAACGATTCCGCGAAGCTCCTTCATGTCCATCAAACGATGGAAAACGGTCTTAATAGGCATGGCAATGACGGGCTGGCGCTTGCCAAGCTTTTCCTCTGCCGGACGGATGGATTCAGGTTCAGTAAAGGCGGGAAGCATCTTTTCTCCATTGGGATTTTCCAGAAGACGGAAGAAAATCGACTGTTCTCCTGGCTTGTCCGGATTCGGCTGCATATCTACCGGAAGAAGAAAATCCGATCCCTCATGACACTGCTTTAAAAGTGCGCTTAAGGCTGTATTCCAGTTTTCTCTGTTATGTTCCTTGTTATCGACGATGATGGCATCCCGGATGCACTGATTGCTTTGATACTTGTCTGTCTCTTTCATTTCTTCTTCCTTTTCTTGTCTTATTCCTCTTCTGCTTTCAATAATTCAAAGGTACTTTTCTGATAGCGGATCAGGCCGTCTTTCTGCATTTTACTGAGCTCTGCGGAGAGAGCGCTCCGGTCAACCGAGAGATAGTCGGCCAGCTGCTGGCGGTTAAAGGGAATGTCAAAGATTTCCTTTCCCGACTTCTTCCGGATCTCCGAAAGATAGCTTAAGATTTTCTCCCGTGTAGTCCGCTTGCTTAAATGGCGGAGCTTTCCGGTCAGACGCCGATTCTTTTCCGCCATGATCATAAAGAGATTCTGAATCAGGGTATTGTGGTAGCTGCAGGATCTGCTGCAGACGGTCATCAGATCGCGGCTGTCCATAAAGAGCACATCCGTATCCTCCGCCGCAATGATATAGTTCAGAAGCGGCTCATCGTGAGATGCGGCATAGGCCTCTCCGAAGATATCCGGAGCCTCGATCCTCTGCATGATACTGCGGTTTCCCCAGTAATCTTCACTTTCCACAATGATGGAGCCCTTTAATAATAGGGCAAATTCCTTGAGGCTGTCCCCTTCACTGAAAATGGTCTCGCCCTTCTTAAAGTGCTTCTTCTTGGCCTTGAGGCAGCCCATCATGATTTCAATTTCTTCGGGCTTTACCCCCTCGAAAAGCGGTGAAGCAGCCGCCTCTTCCAGTCCTTCTCTTGTCATCTTACTTCCTCAGTTTTTCCTTGGTTTTTCCGGCCAGATCCAACATCTCAGCCGCATTCTTCCTTACGGTATCCGTAATCTCGGTCCCGCCGAGCATACGGGACAGCTCGTCGATCTCTTCCTCATGATCAAGGTTTCGAATGGAGGAAACAGTCCTCTCCTTCTCCACCTTCTTTTCCACAAGAAAATGGCGATCCGCGAAGGATGCGATCTGAGGCAGATGGGTGATACAGATTACCTGATGCCTGCCCGCCAGCTCCGACAGCTTTTCGGAAACCTTCTGGGCGGTCCGTCCGGAAATACCGGTATCAATTTCATCAAAAATCAGGCTGTCAATATGGTCCTCTTCGGCAAGGACTGTCTTAATGGCCAGCATGATTCTCGAAAGCTCGCCTCCGGAAGCCGTATCCTTTAAGGGCCGGAGGGGTTCTCCTGGATTCATGGAAATATAGAATTCGGCGTCATCCTGTCCGTTCGCCGACCAGGTCTTTAAGGACTGGAATTTCATCGTAAAACGGGAGTCCAGAAAATTCAAGTCCCGGAGTGCTCTGGTCACCTGACTGCTTAAGCTCTCCGCGGCCTTCTGTCTCTCTAATGAAAGTCTGTCTGAAGCTTTTTTCAGTGTATCATTCGCCTTTTCACAGCGTCCGGACAGATCCGAAAGATAGGCATCGTAATCCGCCAGCTCTACCATGCGTTTCTTCTTGTCTTCCAGAGCCTGGTTAATAATCTCGATGGTGCTGCCGTAAAGCATCTTCAGATGATTGATGAGATCCAGCCTTTCCTCGGTCTTCTGAAAGTCTTCCGGATCAAATTCCATGGCTTCCTCATAGTCAGTCAGATCCCGGCTGAAATCGGAAAGCAGGCTGTCGATATCGGACAGGCTGGACTGAAGACTGGCGAGCCCCTCCGGATCATAGGAAAGAAGGGCATTGATTTCGCCCAGGGCCTCTCCGACCAGATCCGATGCCGCCCGGTCCTCGGTCACTAAAGCCTCCGCCCGATGCAGTCCCTCGGCGATCTTCTCACTGTTTTTCATCAGCCGGTAATGGTCCTCCAGGCTTTCGTCCTCTTCCGGCTTTAAATCCGCTTCCTCGATTTCCTGAATCTCATGCTCCAGATAGGAGGCTTCCCGGACCCGGTCCGATTCATCTATCTGGGCATGGTCCAGTTCGGCAAAAGCCTTCTGATAGACCTGATAGGCCTCTCTTACTTTCTCCTTCAGATCATTAAAATCCTTATTTACTGTGGAAGCATACTGGTCCAGAAGCTCCAGCTGTTTCTTCTTGTTCTGCAGAGACTGGTGCTCATGCTGGCCGTAAATATCGAGAAGAAGACTTCCGACCTTCGATAGCTTTACCGAAGGCACACCCTCTCCGTTAATTCTGGCCACCGTCCGGTTTCCATTGATCTTCCGGGTCAGAATGACCTGTCTGTCATAGGGCTCTACCTCCATGGCACGGAGCTCTTCTGCCTCCTCCGGTGTCTCCACAGAGAAGACCGCCTCTGCCAGGGCAGGCTTTTCCGGGTCTCTTACCATATCATGATCGGCTCTGCCGCCCAGTGCCAGCCCCAGTGCCCCAAGGAGAATGGACTTGCCGGCTCCGGTCTCACCGGTCAGGATATTGAGTCCCGGGCCGAATTCAATCTCCTCATGGGAGATCAGTGCCAGATTATCTACTGTAAGACTCAGTAACATAGAACTCCTTCCACTCTCTTCTTATCCCATCAGTTACAGGATCCCCATTCCTGTTTTTCCGATATTGCATGCTCTGCAGTATGTCCTGATTTCGGATCTCTATCGAAGAAATCTATCTTCGCCGTTTTTGCCGTTCACTCTCAATGAGATCCGCTCTAAAAAATCTCTACTTGGATTCCTCAAGAACTCTGGAAAGCCGGGTCATAACCGTTGCCGTGTCCTCCAGGGAACGGATGGCACACATAATGGTGTCATCTCCGGCAATGGATCCGACGATCTCCGGAAAATCCAGATGATCCAGGGCAGCCGCCACAGCCATGGCCATACCGGAAACTGTCCGGATAACCAGGATATTCTGGGCATTGTCCATGGAAAGGTAACCCTCACGGAATATGTGTACATATTTCTCTGTCAGATCCTCCGTCGTCTCCTGATAGGCCACGTAGCGGAGCCGTCCGTCGGACAGGGCCACCTTGGTCAGTTTCATCTCCCGGATGTCTCTGGAAACGGTTGCCTGGGTGGTCTTGAAACCGGCCTTTTCCAGTTCATCCGCCAGTTCCTCCTGGGTTCCGATCTCCTTTTTCATGATGAGATCCAGGATCTTATTCTGTCTTTCCGTCTTCGATATGGACATGCTCTACTCCTGTTCTTGGGGAAGAATCCTTCAGGGAAACCTCAGGATTCTGTCCGCCGATCCTGTCCGGATCACTGTCTCTTGTTCTGTATCCCTGTCAGAATCATCGGCTGGTTACAATGTTCAGCTCTCCCGAAGCTTTACGGAAATCCGCTCCAGAAAATTCAAGTGGCTGAGGCGGATCATACGGGTAATCCGGGCGGATTTCTTTACAATGACCTTATCGCCCCGCCGCATTTCCATCCGATGAAAGCCGTCAAAGGCCACTGTGGCACACTCGTTCACATCATCATGTCTGGTGCCGAGCTCAACGGTGAGCTCGTCATCCGAATCGATCACGATTGCTCTGGAATTCAGGGTATGGGGATTTAAGGGATTTAAAAGAATGACCCGGGTCTTGGGATCAACGATGGGTCCGTTCGCTGACAGGTTATAGGCGGTGGATCCGGTCGGCGTGGACAGGATCATGCCGTCGCAGTTATAGCTGTAAAGCAGATTTCCGTTAATATAGACCGTCAGGTTAATGAGGTTCAGGCCCTCCGCCGCTGTGATGACGATATCATTCAGGGCCTGATTCCGGGAGGAAGGATTTCCGGCCATGACTCCTTCGAGCATCATCCGGTCCTCCACCTCGTATTCATCTGCCATGAGATGATCAATGGCCTCCGGCACCTCGGAATCCGCCAGCTCACAGAGATATCCCAGATGGCCCCGGTTGATGCCGATCAGAGGGTATTCCCGGCTGCCGATACTCTGGGCAGCCCGGACCAGGGTTCCGTCACCGCCGACCGAAATCACGCATTCCGTATCCTTGGGAAAGGGGAGATTCAGGGGCTGTCTTCCTGCGGTGTCTTCAATATAGAGAAAATGAGTGGCTGTCCCGCCCTTACGCCGGATCTGGTCTTCCATGTCCCGGATCAGGCCGGTGTTCCGCTCATTCATATTTCTAGTCACAATGAAGAAATGTTTCATAATCTCTTATCTATTATCTATTCCAGCTTTCTGCCCTGTAACAGAAGAAATGTTTCACGGCATATTCTGGCATTTCCTGTCATTGCAGGAAATACTTTTCATAGCATCTTATTTATCCAGAGTCTTGTGCGCCTGTTCTACGACTGCTTCAATCTCCTCCTGAGAAAGGGAGACCGGGGCCGGGTTTACATTTTCCCCTTCCGGCATGTCCGTCCGTTTGAGGTAGATCAGATATTCGATATTGCCTTCCGGTCCCTTGATCGGGGAATGATCCAGGCCGGACACGTGAAAGCCGTTAGCTTCGGCAAAGGAAGCGACGGTATTGATGACATCAACGTGAACCTTGGGATCGCGGACGACACCCTTCTTTCCGACCCGGTCCCGACCGGCCTCAAACTGGGGCTTAATCAGGCAGACTATCTCGGCATCCGGAGATAAAAGTGCGTGAACCGGAATCAGGATTTTAGTCAGAGAGATAAAGGAGACATCGCAGGAGGCGAAATCAATGGTCTCACCGATATCCTCCGGCGTCACATAGCGGATGTTGGTCTTTTCCATGCAGACGACCCGGGGATCCTGACGAAGCTTCCAGGCGAACTGGCCGTAGCCGACGTCGACCGAATAGACTTTTTTCGCACCGTTCTGGAGCATGCAGTCGGTAAAGCCGCCGGTGGAAGCGCCAATGTCCATGCAGACCTTGTCGTTCAGATCAATGGGGAAGGACTCCATGGCCCGTTCCAGCTTAAAGCCGCCCCGACTGACATAGGGCATGACCTGACCGTGGACTTCAATATCCGCCTCGGTGTCGAATTTCATGCCGGGCTTGTCCTCCCGGTTCTTGTCTACAAAGACGTTTCCCTCCATGATCATGACCTTGGCCTTCTCGCGGGAGGGTGCCAGGCCCCGGTTTACCAGGAGAATATCCAGTCTTTCCTTCATCTTGTCTCCTATTGCTGTTTCATCGCCCAGAATTCTCTATGGCTTTCTGTTTCCTTTTCCAAAATTTTTATGGATTTCTGTTTCATCGCCCAAATTCTTAATCGCTTTTTATTGATTCATGTCCCTGAGCTCCTTCCGGATCCGGTCCGCAATGGAAATCGGGTCCAGGCCCAGGGCCTGCTTTAATTCCTTGACACTGCCCTGAGGAATAAACTGATCAGGGATTGAAATATTTAAGAGGAGGCAGCTCTTATGGGCTTCTTCCATAAGCTCGGCTACATGCATGCCAAGTCCGCCGCTTCTGACATTTTCCTCCATGGTGACGATTAAGGAAGCCTCATTGGAGGCCTCCAGGAGAAAAGCTTTATCCAGGGGAGCTGCAAAACGGGCATTGACAATCGATACATTGATGCCATAGAAAAGCAGAAGCTCCCGGACATAGACGGCAGTCTCCACCATGCTTCCGATGGCAAAAAGAAGGACTCCGCCGGGTTCTCCCTTACAGACGACCTCGGCTTTGCCGAGTTCGATCGGCGTTCTCTTCTCTTCCATGAGGACACTGGCCGTGCCCTTGGGGTAGCGGATGGCCACAGGCAGATCCAGAGTCAACGCGAATTTCATCATATCGGAAAGCTCCCATTTATTCTTGGGAGCCATGACGACCAGATTGGGAATGGTCGTCAGATAGGACAGATCAAAGATTCCCTGGTGGGTCTCTCCGTCCGGTCCGACCAGGCCGGCCCGGTCTACTGCAAAGATAACCGGCAGCTTCTGAAGGGCAACATCGTGAAGAATCTGATCATAGGCCCTCTGCAGGAAGGTCGAATAAACGGCAAAAACCGGCCGCAGGCCTTCCGCTGCCAGAGCTGCGGAAAAGGTCACGGCATGCTCCTCTGCAATGCCCACATCAAAGAAGCGGTCCGGAAAGAGGTTCCGGAAGCGCTTGAGACCGGTGCCGTCCGCCATAGCTGCTGTTACGGCAACGACTTTCTCATTCCGGTCACCCATCTTCCGCATGACGGTCGAGAAAATGTCCGTATAAGTGGCTCCATGTCTGCAGCCCTTTGGCATTCCTGTCTCGATATCAAAGGGAGCTGCCCCATGGAAGCGGGAAGGATGCCGTTCGGCAGGTCCGTAGCCCTTGCCCTTTGTGGTTATGACATGGACCAGAACCGGACCCTGGACCTTCATGGCTCTGCGGAAAATCTCGGTCATGGCATCAATATCATGGCCGTTTACAGGGCCCAGATACATGATTCCCATGTCTTCAAAGGCCATGCCCGGGATCATGATCTGCTTTAAGCCGTTCTTGGTTTTCCGGATCTTCGCGACCAGCTTGGTTCCGTAGATGGGAATCCGCTCCAGGGACTGGGTTACATTTTCCTTGAGGTCTGCATAGCCCGCACTGGTCCGAAGGGCGGCCAGATCATTGGATAGGCCGCCGACATTGGGACCGATCGACATCTTATTGTCGTTCAGGACGATGACAAAATTCTTCTTTAAAAGGGCCGCATTGTTAATGGCTTCATAGGACATGCCTCCGGTCATGGCGCCGTCGCCGATCACGGAAAAGACATGATAGTTTTCCCCGGTCAGTGCCTCGGCACAGACATAGCCAAGGCCGGCCGAAATCGAGGTCGAGCTGTGACCGGTATCGAAGGAATCGCAGCTGCTTTCCTCCCTTTTAGGAAAGCCTGACATGCCGCCGTACTGGCGGAGACTGTCAAAGCCGTCCTTTCGTCCGGTCAGGATTTTATGGGTATAGGACTGATGGCCGACATCCCAGATAATCTTGTCGTGGGGCAGGTCCAGAACCAGGTGCATGGCCATGGTCAGCTCCACCGTACCCAGGTTGCTGGCCAGATGACCGCCGGTCTTCGATATGTGTTCTATCAGAAATTCCCGGATCTCCCGGGCAAGTACGGGCAGCTCATCCCTCCGGATCAGCTTGATATCGTTCGGCCCGTGAATTCGATCAAGTACCATACTTACTTCTCCCTGTGTACCAGGAACTCCAGAAGTTTAGTCAGGAAACGGTTTTCATAAGGCAGGGACAGAAGGGTTGTAATACCTTCATCCGACAGACGGTTGACTTCTTCCTTTGCGCGATCCAGGCCGACAAAGGACAGATAGGTCACCTTCTGATTCCGGGCGTCCTGTCCGACCTCTTTGCCAAGTGTTTCTTCATCGCCGATGGCATCAAGGACATCATCCCGGATCTGGAAAGCCAGACCGATCTTATGAGCCACCTCTTCGATGGTCTTGACATGCTGGTCATCCGCACCGGCCAGTACAGCACCGATCATCATGGCTGCCTCGATCAAGGCGGCCGTCTTCTTTGAATAGAGGAAGTTCAGACGGTTCAGAGAGATACCGTTCTGCCGGCTCTCCTCAATATCAACAACCTGGCCTCCGACCATGCCGAATGCTCCGGCCTTGTCAGCAAGAATTTTCAGAGATTTAATGATCCGGTCCTTGTCCTCCGGTGCCCGGTCAAAGGCGCGGAGAGCCACTTCAAAGCCGTAATTTAAAAGAGCATCGCCGGCCAGAATACCGAGGCCCTCTCCGTATTTGGCATGAGTCGTCGGATTGCCCCTGCGGAGCATATCGTTATCCATGGCCGGAAGATCATCATGAACCAGGGAATAGCTGTGAATCATCTCAATGGCGGCCATGAAGGGCTCGATGGCCTCGGAATGTCCGCCGAAGAGCTTGAAGGTCTCCTGCATGAGGATGGGACGGAGTCTCTTGCCTCCGACCAGAACGCTGTAGCGCATGGCATCAAAAAGGTTGGCCTGATAGCCTTCTACCTTGGGAAGCTCCCGGACCAGAATCCGGTCCACTTCTGTCGCACGATAATCCAGTTCCTTCTGAAAATCCATAGTATTATTCTCCCTCCTGATCCAATGGAGATAAGCTTCCGTCCTCGTTCAGTTTCAAGACCTTCTTCTCTACCCTGTCAATCTCGGCATTGGCCAGCTTCAACTCCTGAACGCCGCGCTCATAGAGGCGGAAGGCCTCTTCCAGGGGCAGATCCCGGTCATCCAGCTTTTTCAGGATGGCGTCCAGATCATTGAAGCGGTCTTCCAGAGTCGGCTTCTCTTTGGCATTCTGTCCGGCATTCTGCTCAGAATTTCCCTCCGTATTCTGCTCCGAATCCGGTTCGGAAAACAGTTCTGAAAATTCTTCATCCGTCATAATGATTTCCTCTCTCCCATTAGTTCAATTTCTTCCGTCTTAGCCAGAATCCGGCCGTCCTTCATACGGATGGCAAATTCCTGACCGATGGAAAGGTCTTTCACGGAATTCAGGTGTTTTCCGTCCTTCGACTCCGGATAGGCAAAGCCTGCTTCCAGCCGTTTTACCGGCGACCGGCCTTCCAGTCCTCTGGCCATAAGAGCCAGACGGTTTTTCTGATCCCGGATCCGGTTTTCCATGAGCTGGCCGATCCTGTCATAAAGGAGCAGCTTCTGTCTCCTGTTCTGAATCAGCTGTTTCATTCGTTCCAACATCCGCTCTTCCAGATCCATAAGATGCTGGCGGCGTTCGTTCAGCATACGGTCCGGGTTTCTGTGGCGGAGCATATCACAGAAGGCCTGGAGGCGGTCTCTCTCCGAATCCAGGGTCCCCGTCATATAGAAATCCAGACGGGACCGGTCCTGATTTAAGCGGTCGTCAATGGCTGCGATCTCCGGCACTGCAAGCTCTGCTGCCGCGGAAGGGGTCGGAGCCCGAAGATCCGCAACAAAGTCTGCAATGGTAAAGTCCACTTCATGACCGACGGCAGAAATGACGGGCGTCTTCGCATTGAAGATCGCATAGGCGACTTCCTTCTCATTGAAGGCCCAGAGATCCTCCAGGGAACCTCCGCCCCGGCCGACGATCAGAAGATCCAGGCCCATGGAATCCAGGCGCTCAATGCCACGGACAATGGATGCCGCAGCACCCTCTCCCTGAACCTGAGCCGGACAGAGAATGATCTGGACATAGGGATTCCGCCGCTTTGTAATCTGGATAATATCCCGGATGGCAGCTCCGGTCGATGCTGTAACCACACCGATCGTCCGTGCATAGAAGGGAATGGGCTGCTTGAAGCTGGCATCAAACATGCCCATTTCAGACAGTTCCGCCTTCAGCTGTTCAAAACGGAGATAGAGATCCCCCTGGCCTGCTCTTTCAATCCTTTTGGCATAGATCTGATACTGGCCCGACCGGGTATAGACTCCGATCCGTCCGGTCACAATGACCTTGTCCCCGTCTTTCATGGGGAAAGTCAGACCGATCCTCTTGTCACTGGAAAACATAACACCGGAGATCGCCGACCGGCTGTCCTTCAGGGTGAAATAGACATGTCCGGAGTAATGATACTTGAGGTTCGAAACCTCTCCCTCGACGGAAAGCCACTGGAGATGGACATTGTCCTGGAGAAGATCCTGAATATATTCATTTACCTGACTGACTGTAACTGCCTTCATTCAGACTCCCGGGACCTTTCTCAGGCGATGGCACGCGCAAGAACACCATTTACGAAAGCAGGAGAATTCTCTTCTCCGTACTTCTTGGCAAGCTCAACAGCCTCGTTGATGGCAACGCCGGCCGGGAGCTTCTCATATTTCGCTTCATAGACTGCCAGACGGATCAGCGTCAGATCCACCTTGGCCATACGTTTCGTTGTCCAGCCTTCTGCACAATCGTTGATGGCCTGATCAATCTCAGGAATATGAGAGATCAGGTCTTTGCATTTGTCCTCAATATAGGCTGCATCCGCACCATCCTGAATGGGCGGCTCAATCTCCTGAAGAAAGAGGCTGATCTGCCCGGGCAGATCTTCTCCTGCATAGAAATCTATCTGAAAAATAATCTTAAAAATCTCCTCGCGGATCTGTCTTCTTGTCATCTCTGGGTTTTCCCTCTCTGTCCGGTTCCTTGTTTTCCGCCGCTTCTATCCGACGTCATATTCACATCTTTACCGGTTTCACTCAATTACTGGTTCTTCTGCATGCTGACGGTCGATACCTTGACGTCCACAGCCTTGACCTTGAGATCTGTCATGTCTTCAACCATGGTCTTTACCTTTTCCTGGACAAGCTTTGATACCTTCAGAATGCTGTGGTCATAGTCGGTCACAATAATCATCTGAATGGTCAGGCATCCCTCCTCATCAGCGATGACACGGACTGCCTTGGAAACCTTGCCGGCTCCGGATTTTACGATGCTGCTTCTGGTCAGACCGCCGTTCAGATAGGCAACACCCTCTACATCGGTTGCTGCAAGAGCTGCGATATCTGCGATAACCTCTTCCGTAACAGTAACACCTTCACGGATTGTATAAATCTTATCAGCCATCTTCTTTCCTCCGTCTGATTATGAACCTTTGAACAGATAATATACGAACTTTATTATAGCATAGGCGTTCCGGCCCTGGGCATAATTTTCACACCCGGGCCTTTTCAAAGATCTTCCGGGTCGCCTTATAGATCTGATTGCCCTTTTCCTGATCCTTGAAGGACTTTACCAGGGCACTGTTGTAGTCGCTCTTGTCGCGGGCATTGCGGAAGATCTTATAGATCTTGGTATAGCTGCTGGGCGGGAGCTTAAAAGGCTTTACCGCCGAGCGGATTTCCGTTTTCTGCTGGTTGGTAAGAGAAAGCGGCTGAAATTCCTTTTTCGTGTGCTCTTCTGGCTTGGCAGGTGCCTGATCCTTCTTCTTTCGTTCTTCCAGCTTGGCCTTGACCGCACGGCTGATGATCTCCTGCTTTTCCTTTTCCTTAGATTGAGAGGAATCTGCTGAAGCCGGCTGATTTCCGGATGGTCCGACCTTCTGTCCGGCCTCATTCCCTGCTTTTCGGCTGTCCTTCTGTGCAGCTTTCTCATCTGTTTTCGAATCCATATTCTCAGCCGTCTTAGGATTTGCCTTCAGATTTGTATTTCCGGCCGTTTTAGAATCCATCTTTGCGTCTGACTTGTCTTTCACGTCAACATTAGCATTTGTACCGGTCTTTGTATTGGCCTTCGTATTTGAATTGGCCTTGGCTTTGGTTTTCTTCGCAGCCTTCTTCTTGGGAGCCGGCTTCTTGACTTCGGATATTTCCGCAATCTGCTCCCGGCGGACAAAGTGGACCTTACGCCCGGCAAAGTCCTGCTGGTTCCAGAAGTCTACGACTGCATTATAGCCGGTGTCCTTGGATACGACGACAAATTCGGTCTGATCGGTCTGGGCGACCAGGTAGCCGGACAGGGCCGAAAGCTGGAAATCCAGATAGTTCTTTGCCGTCTTTGCAACGTGAATATAGCGGAGATTGGCTCCGGAATTCACGACCTTGATATGAAGTTCCATGGGAATAGTGGATGCATTTTCGCTGTAGAAAAGGATGACTTCATCCTCTTTTGTCAGCTTTTCTATGCCTTCCCATCCGGCATAGTGCACGTTTTCATAATCGATTAAATATACACTCATGATTTTATTCCGTTTCTTTGATAGAGAAGAACCTGGTAGGCCAGGATGGCGGAAACCGTCTTCGAGTCCTGAATGATTCCTTTCTGAATCAGAACAATCAGATCCGAAAGTTCCCATTCCTCCAGGCGGATGACCTCCGCCTCATCCAGCTTCTGTTCCTTTCTGTCCTTCAGTCCTTCTGCAAGATACACATCTACAAATTCATTGCAGAAAGCGACCGTGGTCTTTAAGGATAAGAGTTTTTGAATTTTTTCGCAGTGATAGCCGGTCTCTTCCTCCAGCTCCCGTTCCGCCGTTACTGCGGTATCCTCGGTAAGAGAGTCCCTGCATCCTGCCGGAATCTCCAGAGTCCAGCGGTCCAGGGCCGGCCGGTACTGACGGACCATAATAAGCCTGCCGTCCGCCTTCACAGCCAGGACTGCTGCTGCGCCCTTCCGGTGGGCGACGAAATCCCAGGTCTCGTGCTTTCCGTCCGGAAGAAGCATCTCATCCTCATAGATATCCAGGATGGAGCCCTTGTGGACCAGTTTTCTGCCAATTCGTTCTACATGCTTTTCCTGAAGATAGTCTTCCATGTTTTCATTCCTTGTCTGATAGCAGATCCAATCTGATATTGCCTAACACAATATCGTCTCATCCAAGATTACCGGATCTGATATTGTCTGATACGAAAGAAGAGGCAGCCTGCAAAAATGCCAGCTGCCTCTCTTCTTTTTCTTTGCTGCTGCCTGATACGGCCGACCGGATTTCTTCTTTCCACCGGACCAAGCGGATTCTGTCCGATTGTCCCAAAAATTTCTTCCTGTCGGTATTCCTCTGTAATTTTTTTGGATTATTTTGCGTAATCTGTAACTCGAGATTCACGGATCACATTGACCTTGATCTGGCCCGGATACTTCATCTCCGCCTCGATCTTCTTGGCAACATCTCTTGCCAGAAGAACCATGCCGGCATCATCGACCTGTTCCGGAATTACCATGATACGAACCTCACGGCCGGCCTGGATCGCATAAGATTTCTCAACACCCTTGAAGCTGTTGGTGATTTCCTCCAGCTGGGTCAGACGCTGGGTATATGCCTCCATCGTCTCACGACGGGCACCGGGGCGCGCGGCACTGATGGTATCCGCTGCCTGTACAAGACATGCAATCAGGCTTTCCGGCTCTACATCACCGTGGTGGGATGCAATCGCATTGACAATGATCGGATCTTCCTTGTACTTCTTGGCAATTTCAACGCCAAGCTGTACATGGGAGCCTTCTCTTTCCCGGTCCACAGCCTTACCGATATCATGAAGCAGTCCTGCACGTTTTGCCATACGGACATCCACGCCGACCTCCGCTGCCAGAAGTCCGCAGAGCTCTGCCACCTCAATCGAATGCTTCAGACCGTTCTGGCCGTAGCTTGTCCGGAACTTCATTCTTCCGAGAAGCTTGATCAGCTCCGGATGAAGTCCGTGGACACCAACCTCCAGAGCAGCCTCTTCACCGGCTTCCCGAATGGTATTGTCGACTTCCTTCTTGGCCTGGTTGACCATTTCCTCGATTCTGCTCGGATGAATACGTCCATCCACAATCAGCTTCTCAAGGGCAACTCTTGCAATCTCCCGGCGGACCGGATCAAATGCAGAAAGGACAACAGCCTCCGGTGTATCATCGATAATCAGTTCTACGCCGGTCAGAGTCTCCAAGGTACGGATATTCCGTCCCTCCCGTCCGATGATTCTTCCTTTCATATCATCGTTGGGGAGCTGTACAACCGAAATGGTTGCCTCGGCTACATGATCTGCCGAACACTTTTGAATGGCAGTTACAAGAATATCCTTTGCCTTCTTGTTGGCATCTTCCTTTGCCGCTGCCAGGGTTTCCTTCACAAGCTTGGCTGCATCCAGATGAACATCTGCTTCCAGTGATTCGAGGAGTGTCTTCTTAGCCTGGTCTCTGGTCAGACCTGAAATTCTCTCGAGCTCCTGTATTCTCTGCTGATGAAGCTTATCCAGATCAGACTGTCTCTTTCGGAGTTCTTCATCTCTCTTCATGAGTGCCTGTTCCTTCTGCTCACAGCTTTCCAGCTTCCGGTCGAGGTTTTCTTCCTTCTGCTGTACTCTTCTTTCGTTCTTGGATACCTCTGAACGTCTCTCGGAAATCTCACGTTCCAGATCATTCCGTGCCTTCAGATTCTCCTCTTTCGCTTCCAGTAATGCTTCACGCTTCTTGGCATTTCCTTCTTCTATCGCATCATCTACGATCTTCCTGGCCTTCTTCTCAGCACTGTCCATCTTTTCTGCATCATCTTTTGCATGCTGCATATCCGATATTCTTTTGCCAATGAAGAATGCCACTGCAAAACATGCGATAGCAACAACAATCGTAATTACTACCTCCACAGGAGCACCTCCTCTATTCAATTGTCTATGTGCGGTTAACTGTATTGAAAACTTGAAAAAATATATGAAATATTATTCAACTTACAACAGTTTTATTGTACATATTCACAGAATCAAAGTCAATGCCGGCTCAGTCTAAGTTTTGCTCAGAAAAAGCCCGAACCTGGTCGATAATATCACTCATTTCAAAGCCCCGGGAAGCAAGGAAACGGCAGGCTCTGGCCTCCTCCTTACGACGGGTCTGATAATCCGGATTGGAGAGGTCGAAATGCTTCTTCAAGAGCAGGTTCCGGATCTGCTCCTTCGGATCCGTCTCATTCTCCTCTTCCATGGCAAGGCGGATCAGATCATCGGACAGGCCCTTCTTCTTTAAGTCCTGACTCAGACGTCTTCTGCTCTTATTCTCCTGATGGAAGCGGATATAGTTTCTCGCATAGCGCTCATCATCGATGTAATGAAAAGATTCGACATAGGAAAGGGCATCTTCTATGGCTTCGGGCAGATAGCCGGCCGTCTTCAGACGTTCGGAAAGTTCGGCCCGGGTCCGGTCCTGTTCCTCCAGAAGGTGCATGGCACGCTTTCTGGCCCGGGGGATCATGACTTCCTTCAGAATCTTCTCATAGACATCTTCACTAAGTTCTTTTCCCTCCGCAAGTTCATAATGGTAAATCTCTTTTTTATAGAGAATGAAGCCGGTTCCATCCTCGAGACAGACCCGGCTTCTCTGTTTTGAATTACGGCAGGGAAGAATTTCCCTGATCAGCATCGTTTACTCTTTCTCTTCTGCAAGCGGATCACTGTCCGTCTCTGCATCCTCCGGAAGGACATCGGCATCCAGTCCGTAATGGGCTCTGACCTGATTCTCAATCTCCATGCAGACGGCAGAATTCTGATGCAGATAATCCTTGGCATTCTCACGGCCCTGGCCGATCTTCTCTCCCTTATAGGCATACCAGGCACCCGACTTATTGACAATATCGAGATTGGCGGCAATATCCAGGATATCGCCCTCCCTGGAAATACCCTTACCGAACATGATATCAAATTCGGCCTGTTTGAAAGGCGGCGCAATCTTGTTCTTAACGACCTTGACCCTGGTACGGTTTCCGATGATCTCTCCGCCCTGTTTGATGGATTCGATCCGGCGGACATCCAGACGAACCGATGCATAGAACTTCAGGGCCCGGCCGCCGGTTGTGGTCTCGGGATTTCCGAACATGATGCCGACCTTTTCACGGAGCTGGTTAATGAAGATTACAATACAGTTGGTCTTACTGATGACACCGGTCAGCTTTCTCAAGGCCTGAGACATAAGACGTGCCTGAAGGCCGACATGGGAATCACCCATCTCGCCGTCGATCTCGGCCTTGGGAACCAGGGCTGCAACAGAGTCTACAACAACGATATCCACGGCGCCGGAACGGACCATGGTCTCGCAGATCTCCAGAGCCTGCTCACCGCTGTCCGGCTGAGAAATGTAAAGATTGTCAATATCCACGCCGATATTTCTGGCATATACCGGATCCAGGGCATGCTCGGCATCGATAAAGCCTGCAATGCCTCCCCGCTTCTGAACCTCTGCCAGGCAGTGAAGAGCCAGGGTTGTCTTACCGGAGGATTCGGGTCCGTAGATCTCGACCACACGTCCCTTGGGAAGTCCGCCCTGTCCCAGGGCGATATCGAGACTCAGAGAACCGGTAGGAACGGTCTCCACCTTCATATTCTGAGAATTGTCTCCCAGTTTCATTACGGATCCTCTTCCGTACTGCTTCTCTATCTGGGCGATCGCCGCATCCAGAGCTTTCATGCGGTCATTCTTATCCTTTGCTGATGCCATTTCATTCTCCTTTTCATCATCTGTTCCGGATCGGAAACCCGAACAGCTGTTCGATTCACTGTTCCTATCCTAAACCAGATTTCTCTTCCTGTCAATCCTGTCCGGGGAATTTCTTTTCTCTTATTGTAGCGGATTCCGCTCTTGTGTGCCGGGTAAGATTCTGAAATTTTTCTGACAAATATAAACCATCTATAAAAAGGGAAAAATCGCAAAAAGGGAGAAAGCCGCGGGATTCGTGAATCCCGGGTTTTCTCCCTGTCTGCTGATTCTGTACATCGATTTCAAAAAAATCTCGAATTCCGATGTCCATCTACCGGATTTTCTCGAGTTCATGCCTCGGAATCGAAGATTCCCCTTCCATTCCGATCATGCAGCCATTTAGTTTCTCGAGAACTCTTCCAGCTTCAGGCCCTTGTTCCGGTCCAGGGTCATGCCGATCGACCATTCATTGACCCAGAGAAGAAGGGGCCGGCCCTTCATATCCAGGACCTTCGTCATGTCGGAGGTTCCGGAAATCGTGTCGACGTCAATTTCATCCGGATTTACGATCCAGCGGATGTACTCATAGGGCAGGTTCTCCAGAATGATCTCGACATTGTATTCACTCTGCAGACGGAATTTCAGGACATCGAACTGAAGGACGCCGACAACGCCGACAATGATTTCCTCCATATTGCCCTTATATTCCTGGAACATCTGGATGGCGCCCTCCTGGGCGATCTGGTTTACGCCCTTGACGAACTGCTTCCGCTTCATGGAATCGACCAGACGGCAGCGGGCGAAGTGCTCGGGCGCGAAGGTCGGGATTCCCTCAAAGGCAAAGTGCTCCTTCGATGCGGTCAGGGTGTCGCCGATGCTGTAGATGCCCGGATCGAAGATTCCGATGATATCGCCGGCATAGGCCTCGGTCACCATCTTCCGCTCCTCAGCCATCATCTGCTGGGGCTGGGAGAGGCGGACGGTCTTTTTGCCCTGAACATGGTAGGCATCCATTCCGGCAGTGAACTTGCCGGAGCAGATCCGCATGAAGGCAATCCGGTCTCTGTGGTTCTTGTTCATATTGGCCTGAATCTTAAAGACGAAGGCCGAGAAATCCGGATTGAAGGGATCAATCTCGCCTTTGTCCGACTGACGGGGCAGAGGGGAGGTGGTCATATCCAGGAAGTGACGGAGGAAGGTCTCGACGCCGAAGTTGGTCAGAGCGGATCCGAAGAAGACCGGTGTCTCTTCGCCCTTGGCCACCCGCTTCATATCCAGGGGAACGGCAGCACCGTCCAGGAGCTCCATCTCATCATTCAGATTGGATAAAGCCTGGTCTCCGATAGCACCGGGCAGAGCCGGATCATCGATGGCAAGATCCTCTTCCACGCCTTCCTTGGTTCCCTTTAAGGTATCGGAATAGAGAAGGACCTTCTTACTCTTCCGGTCATAGACACCGCGGAACTCCTTGCCGGAGCCGATGGGCCAGTTGACCGGACAGGTATCAATGCCCAGTTCCTTCTCGATATCGTCCATGAGTTCAAAGGGGTCTCTGGCATCACGGTCCATCTTATTGATAAAGGTAAAGATCGGGATATGCCGCATGACGCAGACCTTGAAGAGCTTTCTGGTCTGGGGCTCGACGCCCTTGGCGCCGTCGATGACCATGACGGCCGAATCGGCTGCCATCAGGGTCCGGTAGGTATCCTCCGAGAAATCCTGGTGGCCCGGCGTATCCAGAATGTTGATGCAGTAGCCATCATAATTGAACTGAAGTACGGAAGATGTGACGGAAATACCACGCTGTTTCTCGATTTCCATCCAGTCTGATACCGCATGTCTGGCGGTCGCCTTACCTTTGACCGAACCGGCCTGGTTGATCTGACCTCCGTAGAGAAGGAACTTCTCCGTCAGGGTCGTCTTTCCGGCATCGGGGTGGGAAATGATGGCGAAGGTCCGCCTCTTTTCGATTTCTTCACGTAAACTTGCCACGTTCTTCTCCTTTGATCTTAAAGTCCTGTCCGTACGGCAGACAGGAAACACACGAAACGATCCAAGTCTATGAGAAATATAGACCGGACCGGCAATTGCCTTACATGGAAAGAACCTCGTCCAAAGACGAGGTTCTCAGATTTGATTCTTCCTGATACAGGAATTCCGAACGGAATTACTTGTACTTTCTCTTACGAGCAGCTTCAGACTTCTTCTTCCGCTTTACAGAGGGCTTCTCATAGTGCTCTCTCTTACGAATTTCCTGCTGAATGCCTGCCTTTGCGCAGCTTCTCTTGAATCTGCGA
>JAQYBF010000018.1 GCA_029338875.1 Lachnospiraceae bacterium | reverse complement strand
GCTGGGCGGAGAACTTGCCGTCGCAAATACCTTGGAGAAATATTTCATCGTACGGATCGCCTGGGTCTTCGGTCTGAATGGTAAGAATTTTATCAAGACCATGCTTTCTGTCGGAAAGACCCATGATGAGGTCCGGGTGGTATCTGATCAGGTGGGAACACCGACCTATACCCTGGACCTGGCGCGGCTTCTCGTGGATATGATCCTTACCGACAAGTATGGCTATTATCATGCAACGAATGAGGGTGGCTATATCTCCTGGTATGATTTTACGAAGGAGATCTACCGCCAGGCCGGACTTACAACGAAGGTGATACCGGTGACGACAGAAGAGTACGGCCAGTCCAAGGCTGCCCGTCCATTTAATTCCAGACTGGATAAGTCAAAGCTGATTCAGGCAGGGTTTCAGCCATTGCCGGATTGGAAGGATGCAGTTGCCCGTTATCTCAAAGCCTTGTCTCAGAATGAAGGTCTGCAAGGATAACGAAAACAGGAAGCCTGCTTTGGTCGGAGATGAAGACAAAGAAATAAACAGGACTTGGGACAAAATTGTTTGTGAAGTCTCGTATGAGAGTGATTGAGAGTAAAAAGGAGAAGATAAAATGAAAGGTATCATTTTAGCCGGAGGTTCCGGAACCAGACTTTATCCGTTAACAAAGGCAATTTCCAAGCAGATCATGCCGGTATACGATAAACCAATGATTTACTATCCGCTGTCTACCCTGATGCTTGCAGGGATCCGTGAGGTTTTGATCATATCGACTCCGAGAGACCTCCCTGTATTCAAGGAACTTCTGGAGGATGGATCCCAGCTTGGCATGGATATCCAGTATGCCGTTCAGGAAGCGCCGAACGGACTGGCAGAGGCCTTCATTATCGGAAAAGACTTTATCGGAGATGACTCCGCAGCTCTGGTGCTGGGGGACAATATCTTCTATGGTCAGAGTTTTTCCAAGACATTGAAGAGCGCAAAAGAGAGAGTTGAAAAGCAGGGTGGCGCTACTATTTTCGGCTATTATGTCAGAGATCCGAGAGAATATGGCGTGGTAGAATTTGATGAGAATGGCAAGGCTGTTTCCATCGAGGAGAAGCCGGCACAGCCGAAATCCAATTATGCTGTTCCCGGTCTATATTTCTATGACAATGATGTCGTGAAGATCGCGCAGACGATCAAGCCTTCCGCTCGAGGCGAACTGGAGATCACTGCGGTAAATAATGCCTATCTGGATCGCGGAGATCTCTATGTCGAGACGCTTGGCCGTGGATTTGCCTGGTTGGATACCGGGAATCACGATATGCTTTTACAGGCAGCCAACTTTGTGTCTACCCTTCAGAAGAGACAGGGACTCTATGTGTCCTGTATTGAAGAGATCGCATTTAAGCGTGGTTTTATCGATGCAGAACAGTTGAGAAAACTGGCAAAGCCCCTGATGAAGTCAGATTACGGCAAGTATCTGGTAGCGGTTGCAGATGGAGAGATTCAATAAGAAAATTCAATAAGAAAAGAGGCAGGAAATGGCAATTACAGTAGAGAAGAATATCAATGGCATTGAAGGATTAAATATTATTACGCCGAAAGTTTTCGGCGACCGCAGAGGCTACTTCATGGAGACCTATAATGAGAATGACATGAAGGCCAACGGAATGGATTATGTCTTCGTTCAGGACAACCAGTCCGCATCCTCCAAGGGAGTGCTTCGTGGTCTGCATTTTCAGATTCATTATCCGCAGGACAAACTGGTGCGGGTCGTAAGTGGTGAAGTATATGATGTTGCCGTTGATCTCCGCCCGGGGTCTAAGACCTTCGGTAAGTGGGCCGGAGTCCTTCTGACCGCTGAGAATAAGAAGCAGTTCATGATCCCGAAGAATTTCGCGCATGGTTTTATCTGCCTGTCCGACGAAGCAGAGTTCTGTTATAAAGTAACCGATTTTTATCATCCGAATGATGAAGGCGGAATTATGTGGAATGATCCGGATCTGGGAGTCGAGTGGCCGATGCCGGAAGGAATGACGGCGGATGATTTGAACCTCTCGGATAAGGATAAAGTGAACTGGAGTTATAAGGAATATTTGCAGAAGATGGGACGGTAAGTTAGTTCCCAGTAATATTGACCGTACAATAGGGTTGTCTTTAGATTAACACCTTGTGGGAAAGATCATGCAAGAAATGACAATGAAAAAAAGAGTAATCAGTTATGTAATACCTGTTTTGTTTGTTTTGATGATTCTAGGTATTTATACCAATCATGTCCGTGCGGAGGAGATCGGACCAGATATTACCGGAACGATAAGTGATATAACAGTAAAGGAAGGGACGAGCCCAACAGTAAGTATTGCGGCAAGTAGAGACGACCTGACATATGCCTGGGAATATAAGTA
>JAQYBF010000017.1 GCA_029338875.1 Lachnospiraceae bacterium | reverse complement strand
GTGCAAAGAGCGGAAGTGTCGGAATTGGCAGACGAGCAAGACTAAGGATCTTGTGGCAGCAATGTCGTGTGGGTTCAAGTCCCATCTTCCGCACTCTGCAGAAGTGGCGGAATTGGCAGACGCGCAGGCTTCAGGTGCCTGTGGCAGCAATGTCGTGTGGGTTCAAGTCCCATCTTCTGCATGGTTTAAGCGTACCAAATGGTACGCTTTTTTTGATGTTATAAATACCTCATAAAAAACGGGTCATAACGAGACTTGCACTGATTCTGATTAATATCTGAAAAAGTTTTATACAGCAATTAACTGCTCCAGCTCTTTGGTTGATCCTTGAGCCGGAGCAGAATTTTTACTGGCTGGATGCGATATTTAGAAAAAGTGTCAGAATTGGCATTAATTTCTTATGAAAAAATGTCATAATCTGTATTTATTTTCTATGGAAAAACGTCAAAATCTGTTCAAATTCTTATGGAAAAATGTTATTTTATGCTATAATTTTATATGCAAAACGAGCTGAAGCAAAGGAGAACACACGGATGCTGCATCGTAAAATTGAAAAAGATATAAATCATTGGATTCAAAACGGCGATAAAGCTCTGCTTCTGTATGGCGTTCGTCAGTCCGGAAAAACCTATATTATCCGAAAGTGTCTGAAAGACGCCGGCTGCGACTATGTAGAGTTCAATCTGATCGAACAGCCGGAAGTGGTTCGGATTCTTGATGGTATGACAAGTATCGACGATATGATTCTGAAGATTTCTCTTTACAGCAGTCAGAAAATCACACCCGGGAAAACCATCTTTTTCTTTGATGAAATCCAGAGATATAAGGAAATCGTTACAAAAATCAAGTTTCTAGTGGAGGATAAGCGGTTCCGCTATATCTTATCCGGATCATTGCTTGGTGTTGAGCTTGTAAATCTGAAATCTGCTCCGGTCGGATATCTGCAGACACTAACCCTTTATCCTCTGGATTTTGAGGAATTTCTTCAGGTATTCAATATTGAAAATTCAGTCATCGAACTTCTGAGGGATGCATATATCTCCAAAAAACCTATCGATGAGGTAATACATAATAGGCTCATGGAGATTTTTAATCTGTATCTGATTATCGGAGGCATGCCTGCTGCAGTTGAGAAATACCGTACCAGTGGAAATATCGACGATGTGATCGATGAACACCGGGCAATCATGGAACAATATAAGCTGGATTTCACTCAGTACGAAGCAGAAAACCGCAAGCTGATTCTGACTCATATCTATGAGCTTATTCCTGCAGAACTGAATGAAAAAAATAAACGCTTTAAAATAGCAGATATCAGGAAAGATCTACGGTATGACCGGATTGAAGACAGCTTCACCTGGTTATGGAAAGCCGGCGTTGCTTTGGGCGTGTTTAATATATCAGAACCGACAATACCTCTTATGCTAAATGAAAAAAGTACACTCTTCAAAATGTTTCTGTCGGATGTCGGTCTTCTCACCACGGTATATGGCAAAAGCTGCAAGCTTAAGATCATAAGCAATGACGCTGATATCAACAAAGGTGCTGTATACGAAAATATCGTAGCTCAGGAGCTTCATGCCCATGGCTATCCTCTTTACTACTACAACAACAAAAAATATGGAGAGCTTGATTTTGTAGTTGAGCATGAAGGCCAGGTACTTCCGATCGAGGTAAAGAGTGGAAAAGACTACACCAGACATTCAGCCCTGGATAATGTTATGGCGATTCCGGAATATGGAATCAGACAAGCTTATGTTTTTACTAATGATAATGTAAAAACTGATGGGAAGCTGGTATATTACCCCATTTACATGGTTATGTTTCTGAAGGAGGATTCCATCAGATTCCCTGACATTTCAGTGAGCAGATATCTGCCATCATCGGAAAAGTTTAGGAACTAAAACCTTTCCCACAGATATTGCAGGGTTTGAAGCAGATCATTCCATCCGCTTTTTCTGCATGGTTTAAGCGTACCAAATGGTACGCTTTTTTAATGTTTCGAATACCTTTTAAAAAGCGACCAAATACAAGGCCGCAATATTTCCAAATCTGAAATCCATTCTTTTTTCTTCCTCTGATAAAAATCCTGATAAAAAAGCTCATAAAAAAGCTCCCTTCCGGGAGCTTTTTCATCACAGGTATTTCTCTTCAAAATCCTTCATGGGCATAGGCTTATCATAGTAGTATCCCTGAATGAAGTTCACATGCATGTCCTTCAGGGCATGGGTCTGTTTCTCAGTCTCGACGCCTTCCACGACAACCTTGGCCTGCATGACATTGGCAAGGTTGGACACCGTCTTTACAAAGGCATCGGAATAATCATCCTCACCGATATGGTCGATGAAGGTCTTGTCGATTTTGATCGCATCCAGTGGCAGTTCCTTCAGACAGTTCAGTGATGAATAGCCGGTTCCGAAATCATCCAGAGCCACGCGGACGCCCAGTTCCTTGATCCGGTCGAGGACCTCGATCACATTCTTGAAATCATGGATGGCAATGCCCTCTGTAACCTCAAGAACCAGATTATAGGGATTCAGACCGCTGTCCTCCAGGGCCTCTCTTATGGTGTCGACAATGTCCTTCTGGACGATCTGTACCATGGAGAGGTTTACATTTACCCGATAGTCGGGATGGCCGAAATCATTCCAGTGGCGGCAGGTCCGGCAGGCCTCGAAGAGAACATGCTTTCCGATCGGCACGATAAGTCCCAGATATTCCGAGAGAGAGATAAAGTCTCCGGGCATGACAAAGCCCAGTTCCTTGGACTTCCAGCGGACCAGAGCCTCCGCCCCGCTGCAGGGATGGCCTTCCTTGGTGATGTCAACCAGAGGCTGATAATAGACCTCGAATTCGCTGCATCCGCCTTCGACAGCCTCCCGGAGAGCCTTTTCCAGATCCAGACGGTGGACGCCCCGGACAGCCCCGTCTTCCGTATAGAGGCGGCAGCAGCCCTTGCCCTCGGTCTTCGCCCTCTGCAGAGCCATGTCCGCATGGCGGAGAATGGTTGTAAGATCATGGCCGTCCTTTGGATAGCGGGCAATGCCCAGGCTGCAGGTACAGTAGTATTTCTTGTTCCGAAGGATCCAGGGCTTCTTGAACTCCTGGAGAACCTGTTCCGAGATCTGCTCAACGCTCCGGTGACTGTATTCCGGAATCATGATGCCGAATTCATCTCCGCCGGTCCGATAGACCACAGCCTCGCTTCCGACCGTGCGGACCAGATCCTCCGCCGCCTTCTGCAGAAGGAGGTCTCCGTCCTTATGGCCCAGACTGTCATTGATATTCTTGAAATCATCCAGATCGACGCAAATATAGGCCCCGCCGCTGCCGTTTTCCAGAACCGACCGGTCCAGCTCCTTCTGAAGTTCGGACTCGCAGCACTTCCGGTTTTTCAGGCCGGTCAGGGAATCCGTATAGATCTGGTGCTCGATCCGCTCCTGATAATGCTTCATGCCGGTCACGTCATAGATGGTTACCAGACGAACCCTGCGTCCGTCCACCCAGTGGATCTCAGACAGGCTGACTTCATACCATTTCCGGCTTCTTTTGGCCTCGAAGGTATAGTTCTGTCCGGTTTCCTCCATGGGGCGGAAGAGCTCCTCCTCCAGGGCTCTCCGGTCGCCCTCATCGGACAGAGCGGCCTGGAAGGCCTTATTGGTATAGAGGACATTGTTTCTGGCAGGATCAATAACCTCCACCCCGCAGCCGGTGTGCTCCAGGATGGCATTCAAGGTCTTGTAGGAGCCAGCCAGGGAGTGGGTGGTGATCTTCCGGATCAGAATGGTCTGGCAGACCTGGCGGACCTCATTCAGATACTGGATCTCATCCTGCTTCCAGAAATGCGGCTCGTCGGATGCAAACTGCAGATAGAGTTCCGGCTTCTTATCGATGATGATCGGATAGAAAACCGCCGCCCTTATGCCGCAGAGCTCAAAATAGGCCCGAAAATTCTCCGGGAGCATGGAATCCGAGGAAATGGTATAGCTTCTTCCGTTGAAAAAGGGAAAATCAGCACGATCCGTGCTTCGGATGTCATCCCGCATGCTCTTCTTCTCGGCATATTCAGAGACAATGGTGATATTGTCCTTCTGATCCTCCTGAAAGATTGCGGCTTCCGACAGATGCAGGGTCTTTGCGGCCAGGCCGATGATCTGATCAGCTGCCTTGTGGAAATCATTCTCTCCCTCCATCAGATTCAGCATCTGATTGACGGATGCATTCCGTTCCAGAAGGATGCGGTTTCTCTCACTCTCTTCTCTGGCATCCGTCAATTCCTGACAGATGGATCCGGTTTCGGAAATGGCGGAAAGGCAGAGATCGAGAGAGGACTCGATCAGCCGCTCACAGCGCTCGATCTCCATGACATCCGCCAGGCGGACTGCCTTTCCGGTCAGAGCCGGGTCTCCGGCCAGCCGGTCCAGGCCGAGAAGAATGATGACAAAGACCAGTCCCTTCTTGGGGTCTCTGACTGCAATTCCGGACATGAGCCGGGGAGACTCAGCCTGGCCCCGGATTACATTTTCCAGATCCGATCCAGGAAAACGCTCGAGGAAGCCTTCGATCATCTCCTCCGGATAGAAGAAATCCAGGGCCTCCCTCTCCTCAGGGGAAATGTCCTGATTCTGATTATATTCACATTTAAAATGGTCACCCTGATAGGAATAACATCTGTAATAGATCTGACAGGCACTTGCGATGTCATCCATAATCTGATTGCCCTTCAGGCAAAAAATCTTTCGTAAACTCTCTGCTGTCCCTCTCATCTGCCTTATCTCTTCTCCACAATATAAATACTCTGTCTTCGTCGAAGCTCCATGGTACGAACCAGTTTGAGCTCCGGATGCAGGCGGATCTGCTTTAAGATCTGTCCCTCTTCCGCCGATAAGATGAAGAACATGGCCTGATCCGTCGTAAGCTGAATGCTTCTGTCAAAGAAGCTCCGGTAGAAGCTGTCCTTCTCCGCCGCTGTCTTCCCGTAGAGATCCGGGCATTCGGTGATCACCTCGTCAAAGAGATAATCATGCCGGAAATCGAAGAAATCACGATTGATAAAGTTGATGGACACTCCAGCTTTCCCGGCATTCTCCCGGCCGCCGAGGATGGCCCTGCCGAAGGTGTCCGTGCCGTAGATTTCCCTTGCAGGGACAGCCAGATGCCGCTCGATCAGAAGGGTCCCGACCCCGCAGAAGGGATCGATGATCTGGGCCCTTTCTTTAAGATAAGGCCGGATCATCTCCACTGCCTCTGCCGCCTTGATCGGAGAGGTCGAGGACGCTTCCGTATGAACCCGGTAGGAGAACCGCTCGTCCCAGGGCCGGTCCGCCTCATTTAAGAATAGATAGGGTGCAAAGCTTCCGTCCCTCTTCTTGACCAGGATCAGGGTGAATTCGTAATTTCCGGGCAGATTCCGGAGTCTGCCGCCGGAAGCCTCCTCAAGCTCATAGCCCATCTTCCGGACCAGAGTGCCGAAGCTGTCCTCCTTGTCCCGGCTCCGGATCTCCAGCCGAAAGGAATAGGAATCGGTCCGCTTCTCCCCTTCCTTCTGACCCTCCAGGCCGAAGAGCTCATCCAGCATGGAAAGAAGGGCAGAATTTTTGACCAGGTCCCGGATCCGGTCCAGAGTCAGGACAAATCCCCTCTTCACCGGAATCAGAAACCAAGCCTCCCGGTAATAGCGTATTTTCTGAAGAAGTCTCTCATCCGACAGACGGACCCGGACGCCTCCGCCGGTCTCTCTGGCGTTGCCGCCCAGATCCCGGACCAGGTATTCCCGGACCGGCCGGTCCGCTAAGATCATCATCTCATAGGATTTGGAGAAAGGCTTAAAGTTATGGGCCGGCTTCTCATAGGAGGCCAGAATCATTTCAAGCTCCCGCCGCTCTTCCCGGATATGCTTCCGATCCGCATCTTCCCATTCTGTTTCCGTGATAAATGTAAGGCGGTCCCGCATTTCCTGCAGATAGGGCGAAAGATCACAGGCAGTCAATGCCTTCAGATAGGAAGCTCTGACATAGAGGGTTTCCTCGCTTAAATAGGCATCGTAAAGCTTCTGACCGATCTCCTCCTTCTTGACATCATCCGTCTGGAAGAGAAGCTCGGAAAGAAGAGAAGCCGCATTTTTCCGGGTCTTGGCATCCGGATCCTTTAGGAAAGGCGAGATCAGATCAATCTCGCTCTCCAAGAGGTCATAGAGCGCATTCAGCTTTCCTTCGGTCTCTTCCGCCGGAAGCTTCTTCTGTATGAAGTTATCGCGTTTGGAAATCAGATCGAATAGAGCGGATCTGAGCTCACTCAGATCCTTTCTGTGGCTCCCCGCTGAACTCAGTCCATTCAGAATATCCTTATAATGATTGATATCTTCCATAATCTTCCTATCCACAGATGATATTGGTTTACCTTACTGATTTACAGATTGATCAAATTGTATCACATTTTGTACTATAACATATTCCAAATAACTATTAATCCAAAATAAAATAATACCGCATATGCAAGTCCTTATGAAGATAATTATAAGGCAATTTCATGCATTTTCGAAACTATTTCTTTAAATTTAGTTTCCGGTATTGGGATTTTACCGTCCATTGACAGAATTTCCAGAATAATGCACAATTATCGGCCGAAATATTTGTATATTTTGTTTGATTGCACATTGCTCAAATTTCCACGCCTGCTATAATTAAATTGACTTAAGAAATACATCCCCCTTAAGTATTTCGAACAAGTCACTTCCCCTTTATATATTTTTAACCCCCTTTCAGCGGCAGTTCACTCCCCCTATTGAACTGCTGCTAATTTTTTACCTTAAAACAGTAAAACGATGGTAAATCACAGAAGCTCTGCTTTCTCTACGCCGGAAAGAAGAGAAACTATCCGATTTAAAATTCCATCTTCAAATTTAAAATTCCATCTTCAAAACAAAAACAGCTGCTGTCCATCCCCTCATCTTCCGCTTCGTTGCAGAAAACAGGGTTTATAGACAGCAGCTATTATTTTATGTATTCAGACCCGATTCGAGCCGGATATCCGGTCAGGCTTCAGACCAGGTTACGCTTCCGGTCTAAATTTAGACCGAAGTCTCAGACTTACTCCTCAGTCTCAGTGACCTTGATGTGCAGCTCTTCCAGCTGCTGATCGGTAACCGTACCGGGCGCACCCATCATGACATCCTGGGCATTCTTGTTCATCGGGAAAGGGATGATCTCACGGATCGAATCCTCACCGGCCAGAAGCATGACCATACGGTCGATTCCGGGAGCGATGCCGGCATGTGGCGGTGCTCCGTAGCAGAAGGCATTGTACATGGCCGGGAACTTCTTCTTCACATCCTCTTCGCCGAGACGAACCATCTCGAAGGCCTTGACCATGATTTCCGGATCGTGGTTTCGAACTGCACCGGAAGAAAGTTCGATGCCGTTGACCACCAGATCGTACTGGTCAGCCATGATCGACAGAGGATCGATTTCGCCGCGCTCTGCCTTTTCCAGAGTCTCCAGACCGCCCTTGGGCATAGAAAAAGGATTGTGACAGAATTCCAGCTCGCCGGACTCTTCCCCGATCTCATACATAGGGAAATCAACGATCCAGCAGAAAGCGTACTGTTCCTTGTCCATGTGACCGGGAACTGCTGCGCCGAAGGTCTTGATGGCAACGCCGGCGGTCTTCTGGGCCTGAGCCTTCCTGCCTTCGGACAAAAGAACCAGGGTGTTTGCTTCCAGGCCAAGAGCAGAGACGATCTCATCCTTCTTATCCTTAACGAACTTGGCAATGCCGCCGACGATTTCTCCGTTTTCATCCAGACGGAACCAGTAAGGCTTGGCGCCGGCCTGGACGCCGACCTCCTCGACATGCTTGTCGATGAACTTCCGGCTTTCGTGGAAATCGGAAACCTTGACCGCCTTGATCACAGCGCCCTCTTCGTCGAAGGGGCCGAAACCTAAACCGGTGAAAAGATCTGTCGCATCGACTGCAGTCAGGTCAATTCGAAGGTCCGGCTTATCGGAGCCGTACTTTTCCAGAGCGGTCAGATAAGGAATCCGGGTGAAAGGAGCCTCGGAAGCCCGGTCATAGGTGCCGTACTTTGCGAAGATCGGAGGAAGGACATCCTCCAGAACGGCAAAGACATCCTCCTGGCTGGCGAAAGCCATCTCCATGTCCAGCTGATAGAATTCTCCCGGGGAACGGTCGCCGCGGGCATCCTCGTCACGGAAGCAGGGAGCGATCTGGAAATAACGGTCGAAACCTGCAGTCATCAGAAGCTGCTTAAACTGCTGGGGCGCCTGGGGCAGAGCATAGAACTTGCCCGGATGCTTTCTGGACGGAACCAGATAGTCTCTGGCGCCTTCCGGAGAAGAAGCAGTCAGAATCGGGGTCGTGATTTCCATAAAGCCATGGTCGTTCATGGCATCCCGGAGAGCCTTGACCACCTGGGTACGAAGAATGATATTCTTCTTGACTTCCGGATTTCTCAGATCCAGATAGCGGTACTTGAGACGAATGGCCTCATCCGCTTCTCTGGAACGGTTGATTTCGAAAGGAAGCTCATTGTAACGGCACTTGCCGAGAACCGTAACCTTCTCCGGAACAACCTCAATGTCACCGGTATCCAGCTTGGGGTTCTTGGAACTTCTCTCACGAACGGTTCCGTCAACGGCAATGGTGGATTCCTTCGTGATCTCCTTAAAGGTCTTCACCATCTCCTCTGTATCGGCTGTGATCTGGGTCGTTCCGTAGAAATCACGGATCACGATGAATGCCAGATTCGAGCCGACTTCACGCATGTTTTCCAGCCATCCTGCCAGGCGGACGGTCTTTCCGACATCGGAAATCCGAAGCTCGCCGCAGGTGTGGGTACGTGACTGCATCATGTTCTACTCCTTTTCTATTTCCTATGAGTTCAAAAACGACAGAATGAATAAATTCATTTTTTTCGATTGAAACTGTTTCAGCTCAGTAAATCATCTGCCGATGAATTTAAATCCCGGTTCTGTATATCAGCGGTTGAAGAATTCTTCGATTTCCTCGTAGCCGTCCTTGGTCAGCTGCTCCTTCTGGAACTTGGCATTCTTCATTCTGCGGACAACCAGAACCGTCTTGCCCTTCTTTCGCTCTTCACTGGCCTGCTTCATAACAGTTACCAGCTTCTCTGCCGGGTAGTTCTTCTCGACCAGATAAGCGACCTTGGTCGGACGGTTGGGAATCTGGAAGTCATGCTCCATAAGAAGGAGAATGATCCGCTCGAATCCGATAGAGAAGCCGCAGGCGGGAACATCATGTCCGGCAAAGCGGCCGACCATATGGTCATAACGTCCGCCGCCTCCGCAGCTTCCGCCGAATTCCGGAATGGCAATTTCAAAAATAGTTCCGGTGTAATAGCCCATGCCGCGGACCAGAGTCGGATCAAAAACAAGCTTGAATTCCGCTTCCTTGGCATCGTTGACAGCAGTCTCAATTTCCTGAAGGGACTGAACAACAGCCGAATCCAGGAAATCACCGAGTTTTTCTGCCAGGAAGGAGGTTCCCTCCTTTACAGAGCTTACGCCCTGAAGCTCCTGGAAGAGAGCCACATATTTATCAACAGCCTCTGCATCATAATTCTGCTTCAGCTCTTCTGTCACACCATCAAGTCCGATCTTATCCATCTTATCAAGGATAATGAAGACTTCCTCGGTATCCTCATCCTTGAAGCCGGCATAGCTTGCCATGGCCTTCAGGATTCTGCGCTCATTGATCCGGATCTCGAAATTCTTGAAACCGATCCGGCCGAGGGTAGTTGTCGTCGCCAGGATCAGCTCGATCTCAGCCAGGTTGCTGGGCTCGCCCAGGATGTCAATATCACACTGGGTGAACTGACGATAGCGGCCCCGCTGGGGTCTGTCTGCCCGCCATACATTTCCGATCTGCAGAGCCTTGAAGGGCGAAGGCAGATCATTGGCATTGTTGGCATAGAAACGGGACAGAGGCAGAGTCAGATCATAGCGCATGCCGTAGTCCACGATGTCAGCTTCGGTCTGTGCCTCTGCGACATGGAGCTTTTCACCCCGCTTTAAAACCTTGAAAATCAGCTTTTCGTTCTCGCCGCCCTGGTTGCTCTGAAGATTCGCAATGTTCTCCATGCAGGGGGTCTCAATCGGAGTAAATCCGAAACTCCGATAGGTCTCCTTGATGATATTGGTAACATAGTCACGGATCTCCATTTCCCGCGGCAGAATTTCCTTCATCCCGTTGACGGGTTTCTTCGATAATGTTGATGCCATACGAACTCCATCTATATAAATCTTTTATCTCTGCACATAAGCTTAAATATTATAGGCCATAAAAGCCCCTTTCTGCAAGGGGCCCGGGCCCGGCTTTCGCAAAAAATTCCCCGGAAATCCGCGCAGCTCACGCAGACTCCCGGGGAATCTATTAACATGTGAAAGAATCAGATTCAGTCAACCTTGATCTCGTGAACCCAGCCTTCCGGTGCCTTGATCCGGCCCATCTGAACGCCGGTCAGAGTATCGTAAAGCTTCTTTAAGGTCGGTCCCATGTCATCCATACCGGACTTGATGTTGATAACCTTGCCGTGATCATTGATCCGTCCGACCGGAGAAATAACGGCCGCGGTACCGCAGAGACCCATCTCATCGAACTCACCGTCTTCAACCTCAGTCAGGAAGATCTCTCTCTGCTCAACCTTCATGTTGAGATAGTTCTCTGCCAGGTAGCAGATGGAACGACGGGTAATGGAAGGAAGAATGGAATCAGACTTCGGTGTTACCAGAGTCTTGCCGTTGTCCTTGATGAAGATGATGTTGGCACCGCCGGTCTCTTCGATCTTGGTACGGGTTGCAGGATCGAGATACATATTCTCGTTGAAGCCCTGACGATGTGCTTCCATGATCGGATACAGGGACATAGCATAGTTCAGGCCTGCCTTGATTCCGCCGGTACCATGAGGAGCTGCACGGTCATAATCCGGAATTCTTACTTCTACCGGCTTCATGCCGCCCTTGAAATAAGGACCAACCGGAGTAACCAGAATACGGAACATATACTCATCTGCAGGCTTAACACCGATAACCGGGTTGTAGCCGAACATATAAGGACGGATATAAAGGGTTGCGCCGGATCCATAAGGAGGAACCCAGGCTGCATTGGCCTTGACAACCTCCTCAACGGCCTTAACAAAACGGTCTACAGGGAAAGGAGGCATCTCCAGGCGGAGACAGCTGTCATGCATTCTCTGTGCATTGAGATCCGGACGGAAGCATACAATCTTTCCATCCTCTGTTGTATAGGCCTTCAATCCTTCAAAGCAGGACTGGGAATACTGAAGAACTCCGGCACACTCGTTCATGGTAACGGTGTGATCCTTGGTGAGCTTGCCCTCATCCCATTTGCCATCCTTGTACATGGAGACATAGCTGTAATCGGTCTCCCGGTAATTGAAATCCAAACTACCCCAGTCAACGTCTTTCTTTTCCATTTTCTTTCCTCCTACTGCTGCAGATTCTTCCGAAGAACCCGCCTTGATTATCTGCAGACAAGGGTCAGGTGATCTTTGCCTGTATTTGATGAACGAAATTCAATCAATGTTTGAATCATTTTCACTCATTATACTACAATGAGATTTCAGTGATGCACTAATTTTAACACAATCATAAGTAGTTTTATAACCATTTGTCCGCCGCGTCCTTCTTCCTTTGGATCATTTCATCGATCCGTTCAATGTAAGTCGGGATATCACGTACATTTTCAGTCCGCTTTACATTTCGACCCTTATCCCAGACATACTTCGAAGCGGTGCCGGCGCCGAGGGCCAGGATGGTCTCCTTCTCTTCCATGATCAGAATATTGTAGATGCCGGCCTTTCCGGGACCTGCGAAACCGATGTTCTCCAGGTTTCCGATCATGTGCTTCTGCCGGTAGAGGTAGTAGGGCTGAAGCCCCATGCTTTCGGCCGTTTCCATAGCCATCTGCATGAGAGCGTCGGAATTTTCCATGGCGTAGTTCTGATAGGCCTCCCACTCCTTGTTCAGGCGGGACTTGGCCTTGATGGCCAGGGAATGAATGGTCAGGTTGTCCGGGCCCAGGGCCTTGACCTGGTCCAGGGTGGACCGGACATCCTCTGTCGTCTCCCCGGGCAAGCCCAGGATCAGGTCCATATTGATATCGGAAAAGCCCTCTTCCCGGGCCAGGCGGAAGGCCTCAATCAGCTGGGCCGTCGTATGATGGCGGCCGATCAGCTTCAGGGTCTTGTCCTGCATGGTCTGGGGATTGATGGAAATCCGGCTGACGCCGTGAGCCTTCATGACCCGAAGCTTGTCCCGGTCAATGGAATCCGGCCGTCCGGCTTCCACGGTGAATTCCCGGACCGGCATGGGGAGCTCCCGATCGATGGCTGAAAGGAGCCGGTCCAGCTCCGCAGCTGACAGGCTGGTCGGCGTTCCGCCTCCAATGTAGACCGTATCGAGGTGCTTTTCCTTATCTCTCATGATCTCTGCTGCCGCACCAATCTCCTTTTCCAGAGCGGTCAGATAGGAATCCACCTGGCCCTCGAAAGAGGCTCTGGCATAGGAAGGAAAGCTGCAGTAGAGACAGGTAGTCGGGCAGAAGGGGATGCCGATATAGATGCTTAAGCCCTTTTCCGTATCGATCGAAGAAAGGATCTCATGCTCCCGGTGGGCAATCTGTTCTGCGGTCTGAATCTTCTCGTCTGAAGTCTCATAGGCAGTCTTCATAAAGGATTCGATCTCGGCATCGCTTTTTCCTTCTTCGATCATCCGAAGCGGCACCTTGGTCGGACGGATGCCGGTCAGGGTTCCCCAGGGAAGCTGCTTCCCGGTCAGATCCGAAAGAAGGTCATAGACTCCGCGCTTCAAAAGGTTCTTCATCTCCGGTCGGACAGCCGGGTCATGAGCCGGATCAGCAGGCCAGCCGGAGGGGTAGGCAAGGATTCTTCTCATTCTACCTTCTGGTGCGGCCTCCGAACCATTTTCCTGTGTCTTTTCCGCACCGATTCCCGATCTGTCTTCGCCGGGAATCCAGTCCAGCTCCACCTGCCCGGCCTGGTAGGTGACGGTCAGACGGGTCGGGGTCTTGTCATCGGAATCTTTCTTCTGCTCCTCTTCTTCCTGCCCCTGATCACCGGAATTTTCCTTTTCTGCCTTCTTTCCGGCAAACCTGGATTCCTGCTCCTTCATCATTTGAATCCGCCGATTCCGGCTCTGATAGGGCAGATTTCCTGCCTCATCCTCCGGTACATCGTAGACGGTCTCCAGTTCTTCGCGCGGAAAAAAGGCCTGGACCAATCCATAGACGTCATATTCAAAATCTGCGTGGTTAAAAACAATTTCTATCATGGGTGAATCATCTGCTTGTCAATATGATTTGTAAAATGAGTTTTCTGATTTCAGATTGACTTTTTGAAATCGATATTTCTTTCATTACGTTACAGTGAAATCAGCTGACAGAACTCTTTCTATACGAGGTAATAATTCGACATTTCCTCTTCCCTGATATCCGTCTCCGGTCCGTGTCCGGGCAGAACCCGGGTCTGCTCCGGCAGAACCATGACCTTTTCCTTCAGAGCCCGGACCAGATCTGTCATGCTGCCGCCGGGGAAGTCGGTCCGGCCGATGGAGCCGTAGAAAAGCGAATCCCCGGAAAAGACCACCTTGTTCCTCGGGAAATAATAGCAGGCGCCTCCCGGCGTATGGCCCGGCGTGGACAGGCAGACGAAATAGAAGGGCCCGATGGTCACGCCCTCCCCGTCCTTCAGGAAGACATCCGCGCTGTAGGTCTTGTTCGCACCTCCCAGCATACCGGACAGATTGATCTTTGGGTCCCTCAAGGTCTCCTTTTCCTTCTCGGAAATATAGACCGGAGCCGGGAATTCCTCCTTCAGCTTTTCCAGTCCGTCGATGTGATCCCAGTGGGCATGGGTCAGAAGATAGGCAGAGACAGTCAGACCGGCTTTTCGGATTTCTCCTGCCAGCCGGTCTGATCCTGGCCCGGGGTCAATCACCAGGGCCTCTTTTGTCGCAGGATCCGACACAAGATAACAGTTGGTCTGAATGGGTCCCACGATAAACTGCTGAATCTCACTCTGCATGATTTTCTCCCTGTAAAATTAACCCCTTGTTCTCTGGATATCGATGACGCTGTCGACCTGACGGATCCGGGCGATCATCTGGGAAAGTTCCTGCCGGGTCTTGATGGCGAATTTCAACTCTATGGTTGCAATGCCGGATTTGGAGATCCGGGTATTGATGTACTGGATATCAATATTCTGCTCGGTAAAGATCTTGGAAAGATCGACCAGAAGTCCGGTCCGGTTATTGGCAAAAACACGGAGGGTGACATCGAAGGTCTCGTCGGTCTTGTTGTCGAGGACCGCTTCTTCCCATTCGCAGTCGATGAGCCGGGTCTTCTCAATCTCAGGAATATTCATGATATTGACGCAGTCGGTCCGGTGGATAGTAATGCCCCGGCCCCTGGTGATATAGCCGATGATCTCGTCTCCGGGCACCGGATTGCAGCACTTGCTGAAATGTACCGGCAGATCCGGCATACCCTTGATCCGGACACCATTGGTCGAATGCTTTCTTTCCTTGGGCTGGGCAGGCTTCTG
>JAQYBF010000016.1 GCA_029338875.1 Lachnospiraceae bacterium | reverse complement strand
CCTTCCGATCGAAACGGGTTTCATCGTCCGTGTAGCGTTTTTCCGCATCGGATCCGATATAAAGGGTGAGCAGGATTGCAAATAATAAAACCAGTTTGATCATGGGGAGCCTCCTTTCTTTGAGGGTTTGTTTAGACGACTCGGATGAAATCATTTCTTTTTAAATGCATGTGAGTTCATTCGAGGCTTGGTAAATTTCCTTACAACTCCGGAGTTTCCGGGGTGACCGGTCTTCCGTAGAAGATTTCGAGATTTCCGTTCCGTTCCCGGATCTTGTCGATCATTTCGTGAGAAGAGATATTCTTCTTCGGAAAGATTCGGTATTCGAGCTTGTAGAGCGTTCCCATGCCGGCAGTCCGGACGGAAGTGAGTTCAAAGCGATCGGTGTAAGTCTCGAGGATCTCTTCGAAGAGGCCCTCGTAATCCAGGTCTTCCGGAATGGTGATCCGGAGAACCCGCTCGCTCGCGGAATCGGAATCCGGTCCGAATCTGCTGACCAGGAAGCTTACGAGAGAGATTACGATGGCGAAGAGGACAGCGATGGAAATGTAGCCCATGCCGGTGGCAAGTCCCACAGCCATGGTAAGGAAAATCGTGCTGATTTCCTTTCCTGTGCCGGGAACTGACCGGAAGCGGACCAGACTGAAGGCCCCGGCCACGGCAACGCCGGCTCCGATATTTCCGTTGACCAGCATGATGACCATCTGGATCACTGCCGGAAGAATGATCAAGGTAATAAGAAAGCTCTTACTGGTTCGTTCGGTCAGCCGGTAGACAATGGCGATCAGGGCGCCGAGAATCAGGGAAGCGAGCGTGCAGATCAGGAAAGCCGTTCCTGTCAGTGAGCCACTGGTGATGACACAGTCGAATAAATTATTTAGCATGGTTTTCCTCCGTTTCATGTGGTATGTGACGGTTTCTTTCCGTCACGGGTTTTCGTTTCGGATATTCGGCTGGAAGCCGCATGTATGAATCTGTCAGAGATTCACTGTTTGGAAGCAGCATGTGTGAATCTGTCGAAGATTCACTCTTTGGAAGCCGCATGTATAAATCTGTCAGAGATTCGCGTAGGCCAGGGCGGAAGCCGGAGCCTGGTCTCTTTTTGGAGCTTTCGCGCCTCGGTTCTTCATCATGGTCATGAATCCGCTCCCGTATTTGGAATAGGAAGTCATCCGGATTCTGGCCCTGTCCAGGGACCGCGCTGTATCGAGCGGCATGGCCTCGGGTATCTTGATTTCCATCAGCTTCTGGTCCGGTTTCGTAAGAAGAATGCCGTCAGATCCATTTCTCAGGTCCAGATCTTCGATCCGATAGCGGATGTTTTCGTCAAATGTAACCCGAAATTCAGGGTCTATATTTCCCGCCCAGGCGACCCTGTCACAGCAGATGACCATGGCCGGCCGGATGCCGGGATGGGAATGCAGGAACCAGTCGATCTCGCGGGCAATCTGCTCACTCGTGTAATCGTGGAAGCTTTCGCGGATGCCGGTCGATAGATAGCGGACCGCATCGGTGTAAGGCATGGCAACCCGCCGCTTGTAAACGATGTTCTTGAATTTCTTCTTGATCTCGATAAATGCCGGAGAGTCGGAATCCGGCTGCCCGTAGGTCCGAAGCCTGAGCTTTTCCTTATAGGTCGGGCCCTCCAGGGAGCGGCGGATCAGGTACCAGTTGGGGGTGTCGAAATAGATATTGTGGATCGTGGTCAGACCGTACTGGTCAACAGAAGCCTTGTTCTTCAGATCCTGGGTGAAGGATCGGTACTGGTCTGTATTGATCAGGAATTTCTTCTCATAGCGGCGGAAGGAATCCTGGTAGGCAACATTAAAATCTGTCATAGGGATCACCTCATTTCAGTGCCTTCAAATAACTTTGCATTGATTGGATGATGCCATCTTAAGGGCCAAACTTTAAATGAACTTTAAGTTGGGGAATCTTTTTTACAAAACCTTCACATACCAAAAAGGTGCCGAGATTCAGGATTGCCTTCAAAATCGATGCTCAGATTACTTAAAAATGGGGGATGGATCGGGATCCGAATTTTACGTCAAAATCGATCCATGAAAACGGGTAAGCTGGGGGAATATGGATCGAGGATTGAAATTTCCTTCAAAATCGATCCATGAAATTAAGCTTGGGTTCGATATAGGCAATTATTTCAAAAAAATGCGCTTTCTATGCCATGGAAAAGGCTATTTTGGGAGTGAAAGTTCGATATAGAAAAAAGTTTTCAAAAAAAGCTATAAAACTGGTTTAAAAACACGCATTATTCGAAAAAGATTGTGTATATCGAATTTTCGACACTTCCGGGGATTTTGAGGAGCAGGGCATCGAAATTTTGTCAGCTCTGCGTCTACTGGATAGGTAGCAGTTTACAGGTTTTATCCATCGATAATGAAGGCACCCGAAGCAGCACAAGGCCCGCCCATTTGATATGGGAAGTTTTAGTTGAAAAAATTTAAATGCAACTGTAATTAGTTGCTCTATAACGAGTATTTATTGAGGCCTTTATGTTTTCTACAAGTATGTATTTTGTGATTAGAAACTTATGCGTATAATAGAAATAGTTCTTATATCAAGCAAAAAAAAGAATAGCTAAGCATTGTTAAAGGTAATGCTAAGCTTTCTATCTTCAGCTTAAGCCGATGAGATGATAGATCATATGGATTTCAGATTTGGAAATTTAGCGTCTTTATATAACGAACAGCTGTCCCGGCTGAAATCGCTATCATGGCTCTACCATACCGGAACATTCATTGCTATAATTATTATACGCATGCGGAATAAGCACATGATAAATTTAGACCAATCTGAAGGAAGTGTAATATGATTACTCTGTTTTGTATTTTTCTAATAATAGCCTGTCTGGTTGCCTTCGTGAAGATTTTTGCCTGGTTTCTGGCAGCGGCCTTTCGCCTGATTCCATTTCTGTTCGGCCTTGGCTTTGCAATCCTGATCATTGGAATAGCAGCATATCTTCTTGGCATCATAGGGGCGGTTGTTGCGATTGTGGTTTTGATAGGTCTTTGCCTGGGAAAGCATCATGCAGGATAAGGGTTTGTACCGTTAGATTTTCATGTAGGCTGAGAGCTTGTACTGTTAACTTTTCAAACGGGCTGAGGATTTCTTATTGTTGTATATTTGATTATTAGCGTTCTGAGCCTGAGTATGATCTGATCATGCGCGGCAGCTTATGAGCACGTGTTTGGATACATGTTGAATAGTAGAAACAAGTAGGGGGAGGATTAATTATGAGAAGGAAAATTATTGGAGTTCTCTTGTCTGTAGCGCTTGCAGCCGTACTTATGACCGGCTGCGCGGGCGGAAACACCGGCTCCGGCCAGAAAGAAGCAGCAAAAACCGTATCGGCAGACAAGAAGGCAGATCAAAATACGGAAACGAAGACCAGTACAGATACGAAGGCCGATACCAAGACAGATACGAACACCGAAACGAAGAGTGACACCGATCAGAATACAGATGCTTCCACAAATACAAGCGCAGATTCGAGCAAGAATAGTAATGCAGAATCGAGCAAGAAAAGTAATGCGGATTCGAGCAAGAATATCATGCAGACCAGTGGAATCTACATGGGCGCTCTTTGTGATGCGGCCCAGGCTTTTGACTGGTATTGTACTTCTGTGGATTTAAATGATGATCTTGTGACATGTACCGGAAAATTTCTCTATACGGTAAACTTTGAAACCATATCAGACAGTAATAATCAATATTTTGAGAATCCCGCTTTTCGAATCACGGAAAATACGAAATACGCAACCATTGGAGGAGAAGATCCAGAAGAGTATATGTCCCGGGATGAATTCTTTACCTATGTGCAACAGTGTATGGGAAGCGGACTGGATCTTGACTTTACAGTGACAGATGGAGTGGTCACCAAAATTGAGATCGCATCATAATTTCGGCATGCTTTCGAAATATTCACCGATCTCACCATAGCGCGAATCAATGTGGAGTTTCAACAACATTGATAACTACGTCAATATCATGGAAATGTTGCCAGGCATAAGAATTTCTAAAAAACTTGAGTTATCCTGTTTGAGATGATACTATTAGATTGAAAAGTAAGAAAATTTTACTTTTGAAAGGAAAAGCATATGGATGTACTGAAGGTTTCTTCAAAGGGACAAATTTCTATACCTGCTAAGGCAAGAAAAAAGATGAATATAAAGTATGGAGACAAATTAGCATACGTTGTCTTAGGGGATACATTGGTAATCAAGCCTGTAAAAATGCCAAGTGAAGAGGAATTTGAAAAAAGCCTGGACGAAGCTCAGACATGGGCTGCTTCTGTCGGTCTCACGGAAGATGATATCAGTGATGCAATCATTGACGTTCGTAAAGATGAACATGTCAAGGGATAACATGTATGAGGATCATAGTTATATCCATCCACGCACTCCGTGTCATTCATTAGAAAGTCAAATTTACGCACCAGGAACGATGAAAGCCCCGAAGATTTTAAATTTCTTCGGGGCTTTCTTCAAAATATCAGAGGCCTGAATCAAATACGAAATCAAAGGGTTACAGCCTCATCGACGCATCCAATGCCAGGGCGGAGCGTTCACATTCGAAAGGATCCATGGTCACCTGCCAGCAGAGAGGACTTCCCTACATATGTTCAGAGGCGTAGGACAGGCCGTTGGTCTGTGCATCCAGGTAAGGCCAGTCGATCTGGTTTGGATCTCCCAGGAGGATGACCTTGGTTTCGCTCCCTGGGTGATCTGGCCGTCGGATCGTGTCTGGCAAGGTCGTATCCGTACAGGATTTGATCTTGCCTGGCACTGGTCGGACGGCATTTTTTAAACCACCTTCAGAGTAACAGTTCAGCGTAAAGAAAAGACGGGGCATAAAGTAAGGTTTCGGTAAAACTGAATATTCCTTATCGTCATTCACAATCCTTATAGATCTCAACGATATCTTCCTTGGTCAGATCCACGAGGCAGCCGTCCAGTCCGTCGGTCAGAGCGACTTCGGCCATCTTGTCGAAATGTTCTTCCGATTCGATGCCCAGATCCTTGAGTTTCAGACCCAGTCCCAGGCTCTGGAAGAATTCTTCGGTTTTGTCAATTGCCCGTTCCGCGGTTTCCATCACATCAGATCCCATGATAATGCCAAAGACATTGACGCCATAGGCTGCGATGACAGGAGCACTCGTTTCATTCAGAATATGGCGGAGGAGAGCAGGAATGACGACGGCAAGGCCATGGCCGTGCGTGACATCATACCAGGCGGAAAGCTGATGCTCGATGGCGTGGGCCGGCCAGGGGCCAAGCTTTTCGGCTGTATGACAAAATGGGACTCCTGTCACCCATTGAGGTCAATTCGAAGACCGGCTACCGATATTATTCCATCGGCCAGTCGGCCAGCCACGATATGATTCAGTACTATAAGGAGATCGGCCTGTCCCTCAAGGATATCAAGGAGAGACTGAATGAGGTGAACCTCAATACCATGCCGGAGGTTCTCCAGGAACGATATGACTATATCGAGAAGGAGATGAAGAAATTAAAGTTAAACCAGGCCGCGATTCTCCGCAGCATCGAAAGCTTTAACCGCTATCTCAGTATGCCGCAGATCGGCACCTTCTTCTTCGAATACATGCCGGAACGGACGATCTACGTCTACAATACCGGAGCGGATCTCTTCAGTTATACCTATTACGATTATGAGTATTATCTTCGTCAGTTTAAGGATAACCTGGAGAAAAACGGTTTTCCGTCCACCTTCTTTGCAAATGTGGGAACCATGGTGCGGCAGAAATATCTCCGTAAGAATGAGCTGTACAGCGATGAGATCTTTGTATTTATCGACAAGAGTCCGGATATCACGCTCCCGATCGAGACCATCCCCGCCGGCACCTATCTCTCCCTCTGCTGCGATGTCTATGAAGATGAGAAGAAATACGCCGAGAAGCTCCTGGACGAGATGCAGACCCACCATTTAAAGCCCCTGGGCGATTACTTCTGCGAGGTCGTAACCGAATATCCGGACAGCAGCAACGGACAGAGAAAAATCTTCTATAAGATGCAGGTGAAGGTGAAATAAGGAGTTCGGACATCCGATCCACGCCTTTATATTTATGCAAAATAGTTGTATTATAATTCCAGCAACAAAAAACAAGAAAACAGGAAACACATTTATGGTTCAGCTGACAGATTACTTATATTCGGGAGATACCGTTCTTAAAATTCTGCATGGTTATTCAGCAGATCTTCGGAAAAGCGCCGGTGAGACAGGAAATCAGGTAGATCTCGTCCATGCCGATTTCCTTTCTCAGATGATCGACATGCTCGAGCAGAACGACTTCATTACATCCCAGTCCCAGAGGCTTCGAGAATTCTACAAGTATATGGCCCAGCAGTATCCCTACCTGGCCTTTACCTTCCACGGCAGGATCAAGTCTCTGATCCGGGCCGAGGAGAAATTCAACGGCTATATCTCGAATTTTATCTACGAATATTATCAGAAGCACCGGGAATTCCCTCCCGTATCTGATATCAAGGATCAGGTCAAGCGCTTCCGGGATCTGATCGCCTACCGGATCGTCATCTGCATGCCCAAGTGCCACCTGAAGCCGGGCCAGGACCGGGAAGAGGTCGAGCTTGGCCTCCTCTATGAGATCGCAAACAAGATGCCGGGATTCCTGGAGGACTATGCATTCACTCCGGAACTGGCGGATAAAGCCCTGCCCAATCAGTCTCCGCTCATGGATGAAAAGGTCCGGCCCTATTACAAGGACTACATCGAGAACGTCAAGGATGCCGGCTACCGGTCTCTCCACATCGCTCTCTATGATCAGATGTCGAAGAGCTATATCGAGATGCAGCTTCGGACCAAGACTATGGATGACTTCGCAGAGATCGGGAACGCCAATCACGCCGCCTATGAGAAGGC
>JAQYBF010000015.1 GCA_029338875.1 Lachnospiraceae bacterium | reverse complement strand
GGAACAGCAATAATAATGGCGGCTATGGCCCCGATATGAATGGAAATAATTAGAGCAATGGAAGGGTTGTGAGATGAGGGGAATGGGAAAGGTTGAGAAGGATCCGGTATTCCGGCAGAAGCTGATCGAACTCAGTCTGCCGATTTCTCTTCAGAGCCTTCTTTCCGCATCGGTTGCGGCGGCGGATGCCTTTATGCTGGGACGGCTGAATCAGGATTGCATGGCCGCTGTCTCACTGGCCTCTCAGGTTCAATTCATCCTGGCCATGGTTATGACTGCGGTCACAGGACCGGCCAGCATACTGGGCGCCCAGTACTGGGGCAAGGGAGATAAGGAATCGCTGGATGATATCTTTCACATCAGTCTCAGGCTGATCATCGTGATCGATCTGTTGTTTTTCCTGGCCTGTCTCTGCATTCCTCAGTACCTGATGGATTTTTTTACCAATGATCCGACACTGAACCGGATCGGCTGCAGCTATCTTCGGATCGCGTCCTTTTCCTATCTGCTCTATGGCTTCTGTCAGGTCTATGAGGCCATGTTCCGGATTTCAGACCATGCGGCGGCAGGAGCCTGGATCTCCTTTACGGCGGTCATGTCCAATATCGCCCTGAATTCCATCTTTATCTTCGGTCTTTTTGGAGCGCCGGCTCTGGAAGCCCGGGGCGCGGCATTTGCGACCACATTATCAACGCTGATTCAGACCGCTCTCTGTCTTGGTCTGTCTTTTAAATCCGGCTTCATCCATCCCCATATGAAAAATGCCCTGCATCGGAACCGTCCCCTGGAGGGCGACTACCGGAGGATCTCCTTTCCGATCCTGGGAGCATCCCTCCTCTGGGGCGGCGGTTTTACCTCTTATACCGCTATCATTGGTCACATGGGTACGGATGCGGCAGCGGCCAATTCCGCTTCGGCCGTTGTCCGCGACCTGGTCTGCTGTCTCTGCAACGGCATCGGAAATGCAGCATCGATCATGATCGGAAACGAGCTCGGGGCGGGCGAGATCGACCGGGCCAGGACCTATGGCTATCGCCTTCGGAATATTTCCTGGGTCATCGGCTTCATTTCGACCGGTCTGGTCCTTCTTTCCACGCCTCTGATACTGAATTTCATGAAGCTTACACCGAAAGCACACAGCTACCTCTTCGGCATGATGCTGATCATGTCCTTCTACATGATCGGCCGCTGTGTCAATACGGTTTCCATTAACGGCGTTCTGGACGGAGGCGGAGACACCAAATTCGACCTCTATTCCCTGGTGGTCATGATGTGGTGCTTTGCCATTCCCCTGGCTCTTCTCGGAGCCTTTGTCTTCCACTGGCCGGTGCTTTTTGTCTATTTCTGCACCTGCTTGGACGAGGTCGGAAAGATCCCCTGGGTCATGATCCGCCTGAAGAAAGAGAAATGGGTCCGAAACCTGACACGTGAGAGGGAATAGGGCAGAAGAATCTGCGGAAGAACCGGTAGAAAGTTGAGAGAAAGCAGGAATAGAATCAGATATGAGACAGAGGGAAATCAGAAGGAGAATCGGACCGGAAAACAGAATAGAAACGGCATAAAAATGCCTTGGAAATAATGGTTGAATCGTTGTAAAAGTATGGTAAAATTATTAAGGTTACTTAGGTCCTGCACCGCAGTAGCCAATAATTTCAGTAACAATTAATATTTTTCTAGGAGGAAAAGAGTAATGGCAAAAAAGTGGGTCTACCTTTTCAGCGAAGGTAACAAGGACATGCGTGAGCTCCTTGGCGGCAAAGGTGCAAACCTCTGCGAGATGACTAACATTGGTCTTCCGGTACCTGCCGGTTTCGTTATCACTACCGAAGCCTGCACACAGTACTATGAAGACGGCCGTCAGATCAATGACGAGATCGAGGGTCAGATCGTTGAGTACATGAAGAAAATTGAGGATCAGACCGGCAAGAAGTTCGGCGACAAAGAGAACCCTCTTCTTGTATCTGTTCGTTCCGGTGCCCGCGCTTCTATGCCTGGTATGATGGATACCATCCTGAACCTTGGCCTGAATGAGGAAGTAGTTGAGGCTATTGCCAAGAAGTCCGGCAACCCCAGATGGGCTTGGGACTGCTACAGAAGATTCATCCAGATGTTCTCTGACGTCGTTATGGAAGTCAGCAAGAGCGAGTTCGAGAAGATCATCGACAAGAAGAAGGCCGAGAGAGGCGTTACTCAGGACGTTGAGCTGACCACTGAGGATCTTCAGGATCTGGCTGAGCAGTTCAAGGTTATGTACAAGGAAAAGATCGGCAAGGACTTCCCGACCGATCCTAAGGAACAGCTCTTCGAGGCTGTAAAGGCCGTATTCAGAAGCTGGGATAACCCTCGTGCAAATGTTTACCGTCGTGATAACGATATCCCTTATTCCTGGGGTACTGCAGTCAACATCGTAGAGATGGTATTCGGTAACATGGGTGATGACTCCGGTTCCGGTGTTGCATTCTCCCGTGATCCTGCAACAGGTGAGAACAAGTTCTATGCAGAGATCCTGATGAATGCACAGGGCGAGGACGTTGTATCCGGCGCTCGTACTCCTATGAAGATTGAAGAGATCAAGAAGACTCTGCCTGATATCTATCAGCAGCTGCTTGACATCTCCAACAAGCTTGAGGATCACTACAGAGACATGCAGGATATGGAGTTCACCATCGAGCATGGCAAGCTTTACATGCTGCAGTGCCGTAACGGTAAGAGAACCGCCAAGGCTGCTCTGAAGATCGCTCATGATATGGTTAATGAAGGCCTGATCGACAAGAAGCAGGCTGTTCTTTCCGTAGAGCCTCGTAACCTTGATACTCTGCTTCATGGTTCCTTCTCTAAGGACGTTGTTAAGAACGCTACTCAGATCGGCAAGGGACTTCCTGCAGCTCCTGGTGCTGCCTGCGGTAAGATCGTCTTCACAGCAGAAGAAGCCAAGGCTCAGGCTGCAAAGGGTGAGAAGGTCGTTCTCGTTCGTCGTGAGACTTCTCCTGAAGATATCGAAGGTATGAAGGCCGCTCAGGGTATCCTGACCGCTCGTGGCGGTATGACCAGCCATGCAGCCGTTGTTGCCCGTGGTATGGGTGCCTGCTGCGTAGCCGGATGCTCCGACATCGTATTCGCTGAGGATGAGAAGAGCTTCACTCTTGGCGGTAAGACCTACACCGAAGGTGATGTTATTTCCTTCGACGGTTCTACCGGTAACATCTATGACGGTGCTCTTCCTGTACAGGAAGGTGCTATCGAGGATGAGGATTTCGCAACCATCATGAAGTGGGCTGATGAGATCCGTACCATGAAGGTTCGTACCAATGCTGATACTCCTACCGATGCAAAGAAGGCAAGAGAGCTTGGCGCAGAAGGTATCGGCCTCTGCCGTACCGAGCATATGTTCTTCGCCGGTGATCGTATCAACGCCATCCGTGAGATGATTGTTGCAGACACCAAGGAAGACCGTGAGAAGGCTCTGGACAAGATCCTTCCTCTGCAGCAGGGCGACTTCGAACAGCTCTTCGAGGCTATGGAAGGTGATCCTGTCACCATTCGTTTCCTGGATCCGCCTCTTCATGAGTTCGTTCCTAAGACCGATGAGGACATTGCAAAGGTTTGCGCTGATACCGGTAAGACTCCGGAGCAGGTTAAGGCTGTCATCGCTGGTCTCGTAGAGGCTAACCCGATGATGGGTCACAGAGGATGCCGTCTTCCGATCACCTATCCTGAGATCGCTGTAATGCAGACCAAGGCCGTTATCCGCGCAGCAATCAACGTACAGAAGAAGCACGCTGACTGGAAGATCGTTCCTGAGATCGAGGTTCCTCTTGTAGGTATCGAGAAGGAGCTGAAGTTCGTTAAGAATATCATCGTTGAGACTGCTGATGCTGAGATCAAGGCTGCAGGTGTTGACCTTCAGTACAAGGTTGGTACCATGATCGAGATCCCGAGAGCAGCTCTGAC
>JAQYBF010000014.1 GCA_029338875.1 Lachnospiraceae bacterium | reverse complement strand
CGAGTTTCCTGTACTCCACACGCAGGCGGAGAACTGGCCTTTGAAGATTCGGTCCTTCTTAGCTGCTAAATTATTCGGAAAGAAATATAAAGCCTCTTTTTAATAATGCTAGCGGTTAAAGCCATAGCCGGTCTTGCTTCGAATCTTGAAAATAATATTTTGTAAAAATAAGCAAGGGTGATTCAGAATCTGCTTCACCTTACATGCCTTACTTCCTTGACGGAAATCAGCCTTGAAAGTCATCATTCTCTTAAGTCTCTTCAGGTCTCGGATCGTCTGTCTGGCCGGAAGATACAAGCCTTTGCCAATCGGATAGAGATCAAGCTGAGAAGATTCTAATTCCATGGTAATGAGATCGATAAATTCATAGGTCGACTGATCCGTCAGACGGGTATCTCCGGACAGATTCTTCGATGTGTAATGGTGGATATACAGGGCCTGATCAATATATCGGAATTCCACCCCGGCTTCCAGGAGAAGGATCCAGAGGAAGTAGTCATCTGCACCGTTCTTCGTCAAGGGATGTGTCATCCAGAAATCCGGTATCCATTTTCTCGGTATGAGGCACTGACCCGGGGATACGATCTGTGTTCCAATATTGAGATAGGTCGTCCTGTTACCAACCTGTTTCTTATGATAATCTGTCCGGTACCAGAGGGACTTCCAATCCTTTTGCTCTAATATGGCATTAGCTACATAAATAAATGGCTTCTTATGATCGGATGAATTCAAGGCAGCCTTGCCAAAACGAAGAACCGCATCATCGGATAAGACATCATCCTGATCCAGAAAGACAATATATTCACCGGATGCTTCTTTGAGTCCATGGATCCTGGATCGTTGGATCCCCTGATTCTCACGATTCTGCACCAACTTGAACTGAAATATTTTCCCTATTTCATTATTGCCGGAAGTCAAACCGTCTTTCTCGGAATCAGATACAGAAGGGCCCCCGGCATCTTCCACCGTACCAGAATCCTGGTTTTCCTTCTGTACTTCCCAGAACATCACCTCTTCCCCCGGACTGTCATTCACCATAACCACTTCGAAAGACAATGCATCCGCGAGCTCTGATTTTTGAATGGTCTCTGCATTTCGAAGGATCATCGCCCGAAAGGCTGGCATATAGTGATTTCCCTTAAAAAAAGGGGTAATGATAGAGATTTTGATCTTCTTTTTTGACATGAAATACTCCACATGTTTTCATCAGGCTATCTAACGAATCTGTTTGAGTCGGTGATATAATTTTTGAAAATGCTTCTTTCCCCAACGGAAGAGATTCATCCTCCGAAGCGCTTTCCCGGCATTTCCCTGGCAAAAAGGCTGATAGAGGAAACTTGTTAAGAAAGAGCTGCTATGGAACTCTCCCCGCAGTTTCTGATATAGACTGCTGTCCTGCATTTCCTTCTCAATCATGGAACGCACTTTTGCCTTTGGCGTCCCATGATCCAATTCCCGGGCCGTCATAGAGGCAAAGGAGCGGAAATACCGTCCTGCGATCATAGAAAGATCTCCATGATCTCCTCTTAATTGATATTGCTGGTCCAGAAATTCCTGAAAGCGTCTTTTCTGCAATTCAAAGTATTCCGGTATATATTTTCCTGTCAGACGATCATCCTGGTCTATATTGACATAATGATAGAGGACATCGGGTATTGTGGCTGCTCGTTGGGCCAGATCGTAAACTTTCCGATTGAAGAAGAAATCTTCGCTGAAGCTTAGATCAGGGAAGAAGATTTCCTTGCTTTGAATCATTTCTGTCCGATAGATCTTATTCCAGGGATAGCCATAGAGAGTTTTTTCTTCCATTTGAGAGAGCATATCCGCCAGTGCCTTGGGATTCTCCCGGTCCGCAAAAGCTCTCTCCGGTGTATGTGTCGCAGAATAGCTGACACTCCCGTCATTATCCAGAAAATCCTCCGCGATACCGAAAGCCAGAACATCCGGATCGTACTGTTGGATCGCATATCTTGCCTTTTCCAGAAGTGTCGGCTCGATCCAGTCATCCGCGTCCAGGAAAAGAAGATGGGTACCATGCGCCTTCCGGATGCCAAGGTTCCGGCTGGCAGATACGCCGGAATTCTTTTGGTTATAGAGAAGTTGCCAGGTTGGATGCGATCTCACCGTTTCTTCCAGCCATTTTCTACTCCCGTCCGTAGAACAATCATCGATAAAGAAGACTTCCAAGGGTGCCAAAGTCTGCCTCTCAATCGATTGGCAAAGGCGCGGCAGGCTGGATTCTGCGTTATAAACCGGTATTACGATGGTATAGGAAATCATTTACTGCCCCTTCCGGTAAAGACAACGGCAATGGTTTTCAAAATAATCTTGATATCGAGGCCCAGAGTCCAGTTTGCGATATACTGGGTATCCATCTTGACGATCTCTTCAAAATCGGTGATATCCGAGCGACCGCTGACCTGCCACATACCGGTCAATCCGGGACGAAAGGCCAGTCGAGCCTTATGGTGCAATTCGTACTGTTTGAACTCATCTTCTGTCGGCGGACGAGTCCCGACCAGGGACATATCACCGATCAATACATTCCAAAACTGAGGGAGTTCGTCGATGGAGTGCTTGCGCATGAAATGACCAATGGGAAAGATTCGAGGGTCATTTTCCATCTTGAACATCAGACCCTGCATTTCATTTTGGGCCATAAGCTCCGCCTTACGACGATCGGCGTCCGGATACATGGAACGGAATTTCCAGATCTTAAATCGACGTCCGTTTCTGCCGACACGAGGCTGACCATAGAAAACCGGGCCGGGCGACTGGTGCTTAATGATCGGTGCGAAGATCAAAAAAGCAATTCCCGTGAAGAGAAGACCAACTAAGGCACCCACGATATCCATGAGCCTCTTCAGGAAAAGCTGTCTCGCATTCCGGATATTCATGGAGGCCGTCAAAACCGTGTAATTCCCATAGCTTTCCAGACGACGTGACGGAAGCATCTGGTCTGTATGGACCAGGGCAACATGCACTGTGATCCCAAACTCCACCAATTCTGCAGCCAGTGCATCTGAAGAAGCCCTGGTATTCCCGTCGATAAAGACCTCGTCTACCACATTGGTCCGAAGGTATTCCAAAAGACCGTCTGCATTACAGACCACCGGAATGCCAAGAATCTCCTGCCCGGTCATATCTTTGTCCACAACAACGACTCCGGTCACCTTAAAGTCGGTATAGAGATTCTTGCCAACTTCTCTTACGCACTGTTCTGCATTAATTGCTTCGACAATCAGAAGCATATCGGATTTATTCACATCCAATATCTTCCTTCTGCGGATCAGACGTTTCCACAGTACACGAACAATATATTCAAAGCAAATGGAAATAATGAGATAGAGGAAGATCATTCCCCGAGAATAAAAGAGAGACTGCCTTGTCGCATACATATAGATCAAGATTCCACCGAATACGATGAAACAATGCCCTATCGTATGGGTCAGCTCCTGAAAGCGGTTTCTACGAAGGATCCCGCTGTAACTCTCTGTGAAAAAAACCACACAGATATCGATCAAAAAGAGGATGACCGCCATCCTCTGGTAAATGCCATCCCGGTAGATCAGATCCCGTTCGAACCAATCTCCCCGAAAGCGGATCAAAAAGGCACAAAGGAAGGCCAGTTCCTGCATAAGGAGATCCAATATGGTAAAATCCAGATGTTTGATCCAGCCGCTTTTCTTTTCCTGATACATAAAGCCCCCGTTTCTAGCCTTCTGTACTTATTTTCATCAGATCACCCATTTCCCCGTTTTCGGATCCAGGTGAAGGCAGGTGTCCTGACTGTAGTTATCATCTACAGAAAAAATCGATGCAAGTTGTTCTGTCAATGGCTGGTGGATATATTTTCGGTAAATTTCTTCCATACCCTTCCGCGCCTGCTGTAGGATTTCTTTCGGGACTTGATCCACAGAACCGTATCGCAAGCTCTCCAATCTTCCTCTCGCTCTCGCATAATCGAGGATCCCATTCTGAAGATCTTGTATGCCCTCTGAAGGTTTCGCTTCTTTCCGGTATTCCGGATCTCTTCCTCGAAAGCGAATCAACTGACCA
>JAQYBF010000013.1 GCA_029338875.1 Lachnospiraceae bacterium | reverse complement strand
TATGGAGCATCCGGAAAAGCCTGAGTACGCAAACTTCACCATCCGTGTATCCGGATATGCAGTCAAGTTCATCGATCTGACGAGAAAGCAGCAGCTCGATGTCCTGAACCGTACCTTCCACAGCCATATGTAATCCGATGGAAGAAGTATTAGCACGCGTTCATTCGCTGGAAAGCTTTGGCTCCGTTGACGGACCAGGAATCCGATTTGTGCTCTTTCTTCAGGGCTGCAATTTCAGATGCCGCTACTGCCACAATCCGGATACCTGGAACCCGGAAGGAACCAAAAAGACAAAGCCGACTCTGATGAGTGCGGATGAAGTTATCGAGAAAGCGCTCCGCTACAAGCCCTACTGGGGCAAGGAAGGCGGCATTACCGTCAGCGGCGGAGAAGCTCTTCTCCAGATTGACTTCTTGATCGAGCTCTTCCGGAAATGCCATGAGAAGGGCATCAATACCTGCCTGGATACCTCGGCAGGCCCCTTTACAAGACAGGAGCCCTTTTTCTCCAAGTTCAATGAACTGATGGAAAATACAGACCTCGTCATGCTGGACATCAAGCAGATCTTTGATGAAGAGCATAAGAAGTTGACCGGACACAGCAATCAGAATATCCTGGACTGTGCCACTTATCTTTCCGATATTGGCATTCCCATGTGGATCCGTCATGTCCTGGTGCCCGGCATTACAACAGATGAGGCTGAGCTTAAGGCGCTCCGGGCTTTCATCGATACCTTAAAGACGGTAAAGAGAGTAGAAGTGCTTCCCTATCATACCCTTGGAATCTTCAAGTATGAGGAGCTTGGCATTCCCTACACTCTGAAGGATGTGAATCCGCCGAGCAAGGAAGAGATCGATAAGGCCAGAGAGATTCTGGGTGCGATCTGATCTCGGATCCCCTGAATGGATCGGAGAAATATAGACCGGAGATCTCATCAGTAAAACAAATTGAAAATCTCCGCTTCAGATATGAATTTGTGTCTGAGGCGGGGATTTTTTTATTCAGCTGGAAGACGTGCGGATATCGGTCAGAAGCTTTTTGGTTATAATCGAAAGCTGCACGCAGAGAAATAGGTGGACTATTTAACCACAGTTTGATATACTTACCTTGCCGAAAGAAAATCGGCAGTAAGCTTTAAAGATAAACCAAATAATTCAAATAGAAAAGGAGACATGTTATGCGTAAGTATGATGATCCTATCGCAAGAGTATTTGCACGTCAGGTACTGGATTCCAGAGGAAATCCTACCGTAGAGTGTGAAGTTGAGACGGAGTCCGAATCCTACGGAAAGGCTATCGTTCCTTCGGGAGCATCTACCGGTGAGAGAGAGGCTCTGGAGCTTCGTGACGGCGATCAGAAAGTATATCATGGAACCGGCGTTTTAAAGGCAGTTGCCAATGTCAATGAGAAGATTGCTCCGGCAATCATCGGTATGGATGTCTTTAATCAGGCAGGTATTGACAAAGCCATGCTGGATCTGGATGGAACGGAGTTCAAGTCCAACCTCGGTGCCAATGCGACACTGGCAGTATCTCTTGCCGTAGCCCATGCTGCAGCAGATTCCGTCGGACTTCCTCTTTACAAATACCTGGGCGGCCCGAATGGAAAGGTCCTCCCGGTTCCAATGATGAATGTCTTAAATGGCGGAAAGCATGCAGATTCCTCTGCAGACTGCCAGGAATACATGATCATGCCGGTTGGCGCAGACAATGTGCGAGAAGCCGTCCGTATTGGCTCCGAGGTTTTCCATACCTTAAAAAAGGTCCTTCAGAAGTATGGCTATAATACCGCAGTCGGTGATGAAGGCGGCTATGCCCCGTCCTGTATTCCGGGAGGCAAGGGACCCTTAGAGACGCTTGGAAATGAAGGCCCTCTGGAACTGATGCTCGAAGCCGTAAAAGAAGCAGGCTACGAGCCCGGTAAGGATGTAGCTTTTGCCATGGATGCAGCTTCTTCGGAATTCTATGATGCTGACAAGAACCGTTATATCCTGAAGCGGTCCGGTGAGGGCGAGAAGACTTCTGCCGAAATGATCGAACTCTATGAGAAA
>JAQYBF010000012.1 GCA_029338875.1 Lachnospiraceae bacterium | reverse complement strand
TTTAAGGTTTGTTATGTGTTACCATAACGCGTTCTTTAAAAAATTCTCTCAATTGAATCTTTCAAGGTTGTTTCATTGTTCAGTTATCAAAGAGCTGTTTCATTCGACGCTCTCTCGCGCCGACTTCATTAACAATACTCTTTTGTAAAAGTCTTGTCAAGAAGAAATTTGATTTGTTTTCAAGCAATATATCGAATTGTATCAGAATTGCTTGAATTGTGTTCGTGTTGTTTTCCCGCGAACATGTTATATACTAACATTCCCTTTGAGCCTCGTCAACCGGAAATCTGCGGAATTCTCAAAGTAGGACAATTCTCTCAGCCTTTCATTATTTTCTGATTATTGTGATAAAGCCTCCACTGCTTCTCTTACGTTGGAAACCCCGATCAGGCGGATACCATCGGTATCCTTCAGTCCCTTCAGGGCGGACTTTGGCAGAATGCAGGTCTTGAAGCCCAGCTTTCTGGCCTCATTGACTCTCTGCTCTGCCATGGGCACCGAACGGACTTCGCCGGACAGGCCCACTTCTCCGAAACAGATGACCGAATCATCGATGGCCTGATCCCGGACAGAGGAGACAATGGCCAGAACAATGCCGAGATCGATGGCCGGCTCATTCATGCGGAAGCCGCCGGCGATATTGACATAAGCATCGTATTCACTGAGACGGAGACCCAGTCGTTTTTCAAGGACCGCCATAAGGAGATTGACCCGGTTATAGTCGCATCCTGCTGCTGTCCGTCTCGGCATGCCGAAATTGCTTCGGCAGACCAGGGCCTGTATTTCAACCAGAATGGGCCTTGTGCCTTCAATAGAACAGGTGACCACGGAGCCCGATGCCTCGAGGGGTCTTCCGTCCAGCATGAATTCCGATGGATTGGCCACCTCCTTCAGGCCGTCGCTCTCCATTTCAAAGACGCCGATCTCATCGGTCGAGCCGAAACGATTCTTGACGCTTCGGAGGATCCGGTAGGCCGAATGACGGTCGCCCTCCAGATAGAGAACCGTGTCCACCATATGCTCGAGAACACGGGGGCCGGCGACAACACCCTCCTTGGTCACGTGGCCGATGACAAAGATCGTGATGTTCAGCCCCTTGGCAATCTGCATGAGAATATTGGTCGTCTCCCGGACCTGAGAGACGCTGCCCGGGCCGGAATCAACCTTGTCCGAATACATAGTCTGGATAGAGTCGATGACCACGAGATCCGGCTTCTCCCGGCGGATGACCCCGTCGATGACCTCGAGATTGGTTTCGCAGAGAAGGGCAATGTGGTCGTTAAAGGTTCCCATCCGGTCCGCTCTAAGTTTGATCTGCTGGAGAGACTCCTCTCCGGAAATATAGAGCATGCGGACGGAATCCTGGCAGAGATTCCGGCACATCTGCAGAAGAAGGGTGGATTTTCCGATGCCGGGGTCGCCGCCGACCAAAACCAGGGAGCCGCGGACGATGCCGCCGCCTAAGACCCGGTTCATTTCATCCATATGGGTTGACAGACGCTCGGTATCCTCGGACTGGATTTCCGAAAAGAAGGATGGTTTCTGCTCTCTGATTTCCCGGCTGACATCCTTTCCTGATTTCTTGTCGACCTTGGCCTCGGCAAAGGTATTCCATTCGTGGCAGGCCGGGCACTGGCCCATCCACTTGCCGGATTCATAGCCGCAGTTGGTACAGAAAAACAAAGTTTTGGTTCCTTTTGCCATACTTCTCCCCTTAATAAAAAAGGGGCCGTTCCCGGCCCCCTAAATTACATTTCCTTTGAAATGTTAATCTTATCTGGCAGTTACATTAACCTGAACCGGATTTACGCCATCCAGCTCGACACCGAAGCTCAGCTTGCCACCGAGATTGGTCTTCATGGTTCCTGCATCCTTGCCGTTGACTGTAATATCGTATTCCTTCTCCGCTTCCATTCCCAGTGTAATCTGAGCGTCTTCCGGACCTTCAACGGAAAAGCTTGCCTTCTGATCGGAGATATCCAGATGATCTACCGTTGTTCCCGGTACAGATTCATAGACAAAGTTTTCGTTTTTCTCAAGCTTTGTGATCTCCTTAAAGGTCTTTACCTTATAGGAAGCTCCTTTATGCTGGAAATCACTCTTTTTCTTCTTCTCCGGGAGCTGATAATTTCCAAAGCTCAGTGTTCCATCTGCTTCTTCACGGATCAGTTCATCGATGACAGCCATTTCCTAAACTCCTCTCGTAATTTTTGTGAACGACCTCACCTGGTCTGCAGTCTTTTCGTACAGGGATTCACCTGGAAAAGACCCCTTCTTAAACCTGTCACAGGCCTTACCTGGTCTTATGACTTTCTTTACAAAATTATAATACTAAAAACAAAGGATAACTAGTGCAAATCAGAAGCTTATTTTTTATCACTGCTGGTTTTCTTAAATGTCAGTTTCTTGTCCTTATAGTTGATGGTCACATGATCGCCGCGGCCTATATTTCCCGACAGGATCTCATCCGACAGCCGATCCTCGAGATCGGTCTGGATCTGCCGGCGAAGCGGACGGGCGCCGTACTTGGGGTTGTAGGATTTGTTCACGATATAGTCGTCGACCGCCGGCTGGATTCTAAGGGTGATGCCGAGATTTTCCTTAACTCTCTTGACCAGGGAGCCGGTCAGGAGACGGACAATCTGGGACAGGTCCTTCTTGGTCAGCATGCGGAAGACGATGGTTTCGTCGATCCGGTTCAAGAATTCCGGACGGAAGATCCGGCGGACCTCGGTCATGACATTGGACTTCATCCGTTCGTAATTTTCCTTCTCGGAATCCGTGCCGCCGAAGCCTAAGTGCTTGGGCTCGACGATCTCCTGGGCACCGGCATTACTGGTCATGATGATGATCGTGTTCTTGAAGTCGACCTGTCTGCCCTGGGAATCGGTAATCCGTCCATCGTCTAAGACCTGGAGAAGGACGTTGAAGACATCGGGGTGGGCCTTTTCGATCTCGTCAAAAAGGACAACCGAATAGGGATGGCGTCTGACCTTCTCGCTGAGCTGACCGCCCTCCTCGTACCCGACATAACCGGGTGCCGAACCGATCAGCTTGTTGACGCTGGTCTTATCCATATATTCGGACATATCGACTCGGATCATGGCTTCCTCGCTGCCGAAGACTGCCTCTGCCAGGGCCTTGGAGATCTCGGTCTTTCCGACCCCGGTCGGGCCGAGGAAAAGGAAGGATCCGATGGGACGGTTGGGTTCCTTTAAGCCGACACGGCCGCGGCGGACGGCACGGGCCACCGCATTGACGGCCTCTTCCTGGCCGATGACTCTCTTATGAAGGGTCTTTTCCAGGTTCCGGAGGCGGCTGGCCTCGGATTCATTGAGTCTGGTCACCGGAATGTGGGTCCACTGGGCCACCACATCGGCGACGCCATTGGCGGTCAGAACAAGATTCTTACTGTTCTTTCTCCGGCTGATCCGGCGCTCGGCTTTGTCAACCTCCTCCTGAAGCTCCTTTTCCCGGGCACGGATCTCGATGGCCTTGTCCATGCTGTCTTCATTCTTCAGGGCATTCAGAAGCTCTTCCTCGGTCATCCGAAGCTCGCGGGTCTTCTCGGCCAGATTTTCGGTCGACCGGACAGCGCTGAGCCGGAGGCGGGATGCGGCTTCATCCATAAGGTCAATGGCCTTGTCGGGCAGGAAACGGTCGGAAATATAACGCTTGGACAGATGAACGGCTGCCTCGACAGCATCGTCTGTAATCGTGACCTTGTGATGGTCCTCGTAAAGCGGCCTGATTCCCTGAAGAATCTGAATGGTGTCCTCCTCGGAGGGCTCCTCTACCATGACCGACTGGAAACGACGGGCCAGGGCCGCGTCTTTCTCGACATGCTTCCGGTATTCATCAATCGTTGTCGCGCCGATGACCTGGATTTCTCCCCGGGCCAGGGCGGGCTTTAAGATATTGGAGGCGTCAAGGGCGCCCTCGGAACCGCCGGCTCCGATCAGGGTGTGAAGCTCATCGATAAAGAGGATGATATTCCCGTCCTCCATGACTTCGTTAATGACCTTTTTGATCCGTTCCTCGAATTCGCCCCGGTACTTGCTTCCGGCAACGAGACCGGCAAGATCCAGAGACAGAAGCCGTTTTTCTGCTACGGTATCGGGCACGTCTCCATTGACGATCCGCTCGGCCAGACCTTCTACGATGGCGGTTTTGCCGACGCCGGGCTCACCAATCAGGCAGGGGTTATTTTTGCCCCGGCGGGACAGGATCTGAATAACACGGGAGATCTCGTCTTTACGACCGATGATGGGATCCAGGCGTCCCTCTGCCGCAAGTTCAGTCAGATCTCTGGAATACTGGTCCAAAGTCGGCGTCGTGCCCTCGCCCTCTTCGGCTTCTCTGTGCTTAGCAGCTTCCTCCCGATAGATCTCGGCGGATGCGCCCATGGCTTCAAGGATTTCCTGGAATACCTTCTTCCGGTTGACATCCATGGCAGTCAGGAGCCGGGTCCCGGCCGAATCCTTGATCCGGATCAGAGCCAGAAGCAGGTGCTCGGTTCCGATCTCATCAGCATGGCTGAGCCGGGCCTCAGTCTCGGCCCTTTCCAAAACCATCTGGAGCTTGGAGGTGTAGCCGTCCCGTTCCATGACCTGGGTTCCGGATTCCGGAGCGATAAGCTTGGAAATCAGCTGGATGATATCCTCTTTGGTGATATTCTCATTGTTCAGAACATGGGCGGCAATGGAGTCCTTCTCCTGAAGGAGTCCGATCAGAAGATGCTCGGTGCCGACATAGTTCTGACCCATTTTCTTGGCAATTCGCCTGGCGTAGCTTAAGGCCCGTCTGGCTGATTCTGTAAAATCCATATTCATCTACCTGTCTATGTAATAGAGATAATCAGATCTGAAATTCAGACCGGAAATCGAAGTCATTCCAGTCAGAAATCTTTGAAATCTTTGAAATCCAGACCAGAAATCAATCTGATCAAAAATCGTTCAGATCCATGAAATCATCGTCATTTCCAAGTTTCTTCTTCCGCTCCTTGGCGTTCTCGATCATCTTCTCGTGATTGACCGGCTTGATCGGATCCTTGGAAGGCTCATCGTCATCGTCTCCCCAGATATCCTGGTCTCTGCGGCGGCGGAAGAAGGACTTTTTCTTCTTTGTCGGATGATCTTCTTCCTCATCCTCATCCTCTTCTTCGTCCTCTTCATCTTCTTCCGCTTCCAGGTTGGAGTCTTCGGAAGATGCAGGTTCGGAATTGGTATCTTCCGAATTTGTGCTTTCCGCGCTGCTGTCATCAGAAGAAGCTTCCTCTGCTGAAGCAGTCGATTCATCGGGTACAGATACATCTGCAGATTCTTCAGCTGCTTCAACTGCCGGAGCAGGTTCTACTGTATCTATCGGAGCTGACTCTGCCGCCGCTTCCGGTGCAGGCTCCGCAGGTGCTTCTTCAGTCGGTCCGTATGTATCTTCAGCTGCAGGAGTGGATTCATCAGCGGCAGCATCTGTGTCCTCTGCCTGAACCTGCTCTGCTTCTGCTGCTTCCGCTGCTTCATCTGCAGCCTGATCCTCCAGATCATCATCCAGATGGTCATTTAATTCCATACCGGAAATGGTCCGATAGGTAGAATCCGTTACCGGGCTGTCTGCCTCTGTCGGATTATTATCTCTATACTCTCCTGCATTATCTAGCGATGAATCATCCGTAAATCCTCCAGGAATCTGCTGGTCGGTATCACCTGCATTCTCCTCGACATCATCATCATTTACCTGATCTGTATCGGTCTCGTCATCTTCATCGATCTCGTCATCATCTTCGATATTTTTTTCATCGTCATTGTCGATGTCGTCCTCATCCTCATCCGGATAGAAATCCTCATCGAAGGGATCAGCTTCCCGGTCGTCTTTTCTATGACGGATCATGTTGATAATGCTGATCACCAGAAGAATGACAAGAACGGCACCAATGACCAGAAGAACACGGAGCTTGGTGTTAGGGTCTGCATTTACAATCTTATCCTTTAAGGAGGCAATGGATGCCTTCAGGCCCTTCTTGTTATTGGAAGAGCTCTTATCGGCGGATGCACTGTCCGAGCTGTCCTTGGCGGTATTTTTCTTATCCAGAAGTCCAAAGGCCTCATCGTTGGCACGGGTCATGGTCTTGGCATTGGAATCGTACTGGTACCAGTCGGGATCTGCATCATTTGCGGATGCATAGAAATAATAGAAGCCGTCATTGGCGTCCTTCAGAATATAAGCCTGATATGGCGTATTGTCGATGGTGACCTGGGTTTCCTGAAGGAGGTCGGTCGGAAGAGATTCCGGTGTGCTTAATTTGTAGCTGACATCACCGACCTTTAAGACCGTGGCATCTCCGCTGGAATCAGCCGCATTCTGGCTGGTCTGACCGCTCTGGGCGGTCTGATCTGTCTGTGTAGTCTGGTCCTGGGTCTGAGCCGTCTGGTCCTGCGTCTGCGCCTGGTCTGTGGTCTGCGTTTCCGCAGCCGGATCCGACACCTTCATAATGGCGCTGCAGCCGGACAGGACATTGGCCCGGACGACAAATTCCGCAGAGCCAGCAGCCTTGGCCGAGAAGGTCAGAACCGCCCGGTTTCCCATAAAGGAAACTGTGCTTCCGGATGCGGAATAGCCGGACGCGGTACAGCCGGTTAAGGTCAGATATCTTGCCGTATAGGTCACACGGATCTGGTCGATTCCGCTTCCGGTCACGGTTACCTTGACCGTGTCACCGACCTTGACGGAGCTGGAGGAAAAGGAAATTCCGGTCGAGCCCTGCGTCGCATGCGTCACCTGTGCAGGCATCATAGCAAATAAAATCGAAAACAAGAGAACTACTAGTACAAAAGGTTTCAGGAATCTATCCCTGATCGATTTCATCATCGCTTATTACATCCTTTCAATGAAGTAAAATAACACTTCTTATACAGAATTAATTATAGAAAACCTGTAATGCGCAGTCAACAAGCCGACCGCCAGATGGTATTTTTTCACATTTTGGTCACGCTTAAGTTGTATTCAGTACAACTTTGGCTTACAATCTGATATCGGTGGCTTAAATTTATAACAGAAAGGATTTTACTATGAATTGTATGGTTGCGCAGTCCGGCGGTCCTACCGTTGCGATCAACGCCTCTCTGGCCGGCGTTCTTCGGGCGAACGAGGAAACTCAGGCCTATGATAAAGTCTTCGGAGCGGTCAACGGAATCCTCGGCGTCCTTGACGAGAAGTTTCTGGATCTTACGGACCAAATGAAGACCATTCCGGAGTTTACCGACCGGCTGATCCATACGCCTGCCATGTATCTCGGCTCCTGCCGCTACAAGATTCCGACCGATGATTCGGCCAAGGCAGTCTATCAGAAAATCTTTTCGATTCTCCATAAAATGAATGTGGAAAGCTTCTTCTATATCGGCGGCAATGATTCCATGGATACCGTGGACAAGCTTTCCGCCTATGCTAGGGAGCACAATATTTCGATCCGGGTTGTCGGCATCCCAAAAACCATCGATAACGATCTGGTCCGCATTGATCATACACCGGGCTTCGGATCTGCTGCCCGCTATGTAGCGGCTTCTGTTCGGGAAGTGGCAATGGATGCCTACATTTATGCAGTTAAATCAGTCACAATCGTGGAAATCATGGGCCGGGATGCCGGCTGGCTGACTGCTGCATCCGCTCTGGCAAGAACGGATGCTTCCCCGGCGCCGGACTATATTTATCTGCCGGAAGCGGCCTTCGATCTGGAGAAATGCATCCGCGATACGCGGGCTCTTCTTGAGAAGAAGGATACGGTTGTTCTGGCGATCTCCGAGGGCATCCGGGACAAGGACGGAAATTACATCAGCACGGCAGATTCCGGAAGTGACATCTTCGGCCACAATCATCTGAGCGGTGCCGGAAAAACCCTGGAGAACATTCTGAAGGACCGGCTCAAGGTTAAGGTCCGTTCGATTGAGATCAACGTGCTTCAGCGGTCGGCTATGCATCTGGCTTCCGGCCGGGATCTCTCGGAGGCGGAGGCGCTTGGCAATCATGCTTTTCATTATGCTCTGGAGGGTCAGACCGGTGTCATGGCGATTTTGGAGCGGACGTCCGGCCAGCCTTATGAGGTCCGCTATGATTCCTGTCCGGTTCATGAGATTGCAAACCAGGTCAAGCCGGTTCCGCGGGCCTGGATCAATGCCGAGGGCAATGATGTGACGGATGAGATGCTTGATTATCTCCGTCCCCTGATCCAGGGCGAGCCTCATGTCCGCTTTAAGGATGGCCTGCCGGATTATCTGCCGGTGGAGCATCTGCTGGACTAAATTGAGAAAGGCCGGTCAACTGCTGACCGGCCTTATCATTTTTGCTTATCGTACCATCGCGGTAACTTGTTTGCAGTCTATTCCAAAGTTCTTCCATCTCTGGAAGGCCCATTCGAATGCTATATACCATATATCAGCTCCGTTAAATTTTAGAAATCAGACAAGTCGATTGCTGGTGACACGTCTCCTTAAAGGAAAAATCTCCTCTGGATCTCCGTCCGCGCTGCTGCCCCGCCCAGGATCAGGGTTCCCAGGAATACCAGGATGGCTGACAGGATTGCGATCTCCGATACAATCGGATGGGTGACGACATGGGTCATAATCAGGATGAATGGGATCAGAGCAATAACGATCATAAGAAGCTGATAGAGCATATAGCCGGACCAGTTCTTCCGGTTGATGATCATGAAAATAATAAAGGCCAGATCAACCAGAAGCATGGAGCCCGGCAGAACAAAGTTAATGGACCAGCGGTGGAAACCGGTCAGGACATCAATCCAGACAACCAGAAGGACGCCTCCGATGGTGCCGCTCAGCATCTGGCGGATATAGCCTGCTTCAATGGCGATCAGCCGTAAGATTGAAAAAGCATAGAGAAGGCTTCCCACAACGATCAGACTCCAATAGAAGCCCTTGAGGCCGCCGTTCAGATTGTAATTCAAAAAGATGGAAACCAGAGAAACCGCTATAGCGAGGAAGCCGACAATCCGAAGGGTCAGATTCAGCTTCTTCTTATGTGCGAAGATGTCCGGATAGGTCCGGCTGATGGGGCCGTTCAGATCCGTCTCATCTCCGTCATTTTTTAAGACGCTGCCACATAAGGGACAGCGGTCGGTGTCATCCAGAATTTTTACTTTACAAGTCTTGCAGTATCCCATTTTATCCCTTTACAAGAAACTCCGGTTGATTTTTTTCTATTCCAGGTTTCCATAAAGACCATTTTCAAAAAACCAACTGGTTTCACTTCTATATCAATTTCAAAAGACCCCGTTGGTCTCAATTTCCACATCAATTCCATCCTTTGTCAGCTGGCGGAAGACATCCCGTTCGATCGAGGTGTCGGTCAGGGCCGAGGAAAATACCAGGGCCAGCTTATCCTCATAGGAGGTGATGGCCGCCTTCAGATTCTGTCCGGTCGAGAAAGGCAGGAAGCAAAAGAAGGATGAAATATAGGGCTTATAGGCATCTTCGACAGTGACACGCCCTATATTTGTAATCGTCGTCGTATTGGCATGGGCCGACTTCTGATAGAAGGCCTTCATGGCTATGTTCTTCAGAGGAAGCGGCACGGCTCTGGCAACCAGGATCTTCTGGTTGGACACATTGAAAGAAAAGATGGCTTCAAGATTTTCCCGTGTCATCTGCTCCTTGAGACTCCGGCTGGTCAGATCCACGATTTCTTCGAAGCTGTAGTCGTCCTTGTCGGGCCGGAACTCAGCGGAAACCATGACGAAGAAATTCTTTGTCGTGTTCGAATTGAAGTAAGGGCGCAGATTGACCGGCACGGCCACGCGGATGGGCCGCTGGTAGGCCTTGTCCGGGAAATTCCGATAGGTGGCATAAATAAAGGCCGCCACGATATAGTCATTGATCGTGGTATGGTAGGTCTCCTTTGCCACTTTTTTGATCTGACTGACCGACATGAAGCCGGTCATGACGCCGAAGCCATTGTAGGGAAGCTTCTCGCCGCGGATCTCCATGGCCTTGTCCAGCTTGTATTTGGGCGGGCTGGATTTACGGAAGTTCCTAAGGAAGGAGTCCTCCCGGTTCAGAGAGGTCTCATCGGAGAGACCGTCTCCCAGTGCCTTCTTCAGCTCCGGATGGGCCAGGCGGAGATACTGATAGGTCAGCTCCCGCAGAAAGGTGGTGCCGCCCATGCCGTCAGCGATGGCGTGGAAGACTTCGAGATTGATCCGCTTCCTGTAATAGGTCACCCGGAAGAGATAATGATTGTTCCGGTTGGGCTGGATCAGCCGACAGGGATAGGTATCCTCTTCATGAACTCTGGGCGCCGGACGGCCGTTTTCCTCCAGATAATACCAGAAGAAGCCGGTATGAAGGCGGAGGTTGAAGCCAGGAAAACGGGGAAGAACCCGGTCCAGGGCCTGCTGGAGGAGGTTCGGATCGATCATTTCATTTAATTCGCAGGAGATCCGGTAGGTGTTGGTCATGTGCTCTCCTGCTATGACCGGGAAGAGATTGGCTGTATTGTCCAGTTTCTCCCA
>JAQYBF010000011.1 GCA_029338875.1 Lachnospiraceae bacterium | reverse complement strand
GCTTCTGCCTGGTCAAGTCCGTTGATCTTGGAACGCATGGACTCGGAAATTGCGAGGCCTGCTGCGTCATCTGCTGCACGGTTGATTCTGTAACCGGAAGACAGCTTCTCAAGGTTCTTGGAAAGTGCGTTCTGGTTGGTGTTTAACTGACGATAAGAGTTAACTGCTGAAATATTGTGCTGAATTACCATAATAAAAATCTCCTTTGTTTTTTCGCTTCACCAGAACTTCCCTGTCCTGATTTCCGCCCTCCGGCCGGGCCCTGGTCGGAAAGCATCGCTTTTGATTTACATTTATTATATCGAACACGGGAGGAAGATTATAAGCTTAAATTAAAAAATTTTTTCAATCTTCTTCCACCATGTATCGGATGACCTGACGAAGGGCCTCGGCGTAGCGGCTCTGGCTGGCATTGGTATGGTCGAAGGTGGTAATACGGATCACTGCCGTGAGGGCGCAGGAGTACTGATCGACCTTTCTGAGGCGGCCGATGGCATCCGAGAGATCCTGCTTCATAGTTTCCAAGAGATCCTTATCATCGGTCTGAACCAGAATGGCAAAGTAACTTCCGGCCAGGCGGGCAATGACGGTTTCTCTGCCGACCTTCTCCCGAAGGGTATCCGCAATGGCCTGAAGAAGGCGGTTACCCGCATCGTGTCCGTAGGTTTTCTTAAAAGCATCGACTTCCGGAACCGTAATATCAATCAGACTGAAGAGCGAATCCTCGGACCAGAGGCCTTCCAGGTAATCCCGGAAACTTTCGACAGCGCCCCGGGAATTCTGAAGTCCGGTCACCGGATCCAGGGAGCTGCGCTGCATGGTATGGTCGGCCAGGTTATACATATCTGCGGCCGGTATAAATTTGCCCATGAGGCCGACGATCCGGCCGTTCTGATAGATGGGCATCTTGCTGGCCAGGATCTTATGCTCCTGTCCCTTTGCAATGCAGCTTCCCATGATATGGAAGAAAGTCCTTCCATGTTCCAGCACATCGAGCTCGTCATTCTTAAAGGGATTATTCTCTACATGCCAGTGCATGTCTTCGTCGTTTTTCCCGCGGATGTCATCCACGGAGTCAAAGCCGTAGAAGTCGAGGAAACTCCTGCTGGCTCCGACAAAGCGGCGGTTCTTATCCTTCCAGAAGTAGCGCTCGGCTCCATAGGCCATCTGATTTCGCCAGAGGAGAGCGTCCGTGATCTCCGGAGCGTCGGGCTGGTCTATATTTGTCGAAGAAGCGGTCGGATCCTCATTCCGGAGTTCCTGAAGGAAAGCCGGGGTCAGGTCGGCCGGGAGGACGACATCCAGATAGCGGGTGAAGTCGGTCGTGGGGATCGGCATGAGGAGATGGAGGAGCCAGCTGTATTCGCCGTCGGACTTTCCGCTCCGGAGGAAGGTGGTCAGGATCTGGCCGCCGGCTTGGCGGATCCGGTCCTTTAAGGTGGCGGGATTGACGAAGTCCCAGTAGCGCTTATGGTCCGGGGCATAGACGAAGCGGTCGCAATAGTCCTTGAGGGCCGAGTCTAGATCGATGGGCTGCCAGCCGATTCCGATGGGCTGGGAGCTGTTCGAAGACTTGATGCCGGAGATCGTTGATTCCTTCAGATCAATGATGGCGATGTCGTGGCAGAGATAGTAAAGGAGCTGGATATAGTTTGCCTTCTCCTGATTCCGAGACTTCAGATCCAGACTGATATAGTGGAGCTGGAGGGCATAGGTGTAGACCCTGCCGTATCTTGCTATGGTCTCGCCGGTCAGTTCCATATAGTGGTCGCCGGACGGATAGGTCGCGGACTGGATGCCGGAAAGCTTCCGAAGCTGCTCATTGGCATAGGCCCGGTGAACAGCATGGGCCGGGCTCGATTTATCATTGATCTCCACAAGCCAGGGCTCGATGCCATCGACGCCGTCCTTCTGGAGTTCTGCAGTATAGGCCTTATTGATATAGAGGCAGCGGAAGTTCTCTCCGTCATCCTCGATCAGGCAGAGAGGCTGGTCGGTCTGGAAGTTGGTCCGGCCGATGGCGTCGTAATAGTTCTTCCAGGAGATCTGCTCTTCTTCGAGATGGAGCTCGCGAATTCTCTCCTTGAAGGTCTCCTTGTCCATGGGCTTTCCGATATAGTAGCCCTGGATCTTCTCGCAGCCGATCCGTCGGAGGAAGTCATACTGCTCCCTGGTCTCCACGCCCTCTGCCAGGGTCTGGATGCCGATCTTCTTGGCCATCTGAACGATGGAGGTAATGATGTTCCGGGCACGTTCGCTGGACTGAGCCAGGAAACTCATGTCGATTTTCAATTCATCAAAGTTGAGTTCCTTCAGAGAGCCCAGGGAGGAGTAGGCGGTTCCGAAGTCATCCATCCAGACCTGGTAGCCCAGCTCATGGAAGGATTTGATATAGTGACGGATGCGCTCCTGGTGGCGGACGAAGGCGGACTCTGTGATCTCAATATTGATATTCTCTCTGGGGACACTGTACTTCCGGGCCAGTTTCTCAATCCGGTCAACCAGGTCCTGATGGCGGAAGTCCTTTCGGGAGAGATTGATGGAAACCGGGACCGAGGACAGGCCCTGGTCGGCCCGTGCCTTATAATCCTTGCAGACCTGCTCCGCCATATAGATATCGAAGTCCGTGGTCAGGCCATGGTCCTCAAAGACGGGGATAAACTGTCCCGGGGACAGCATACCGTGGACCGGATCGCTCCAGCGGGCCAGGGCTTCGGCGCCGCAAAGCTTTCCGGTCAGGGTGCGGACGACCGGCTGGTAATAGACCTGGATCCAGCCCTGGTCCATGGCCTTACGGAAGTTCTGAAGGACGAAGGTCTGGATAGCGGCTTCTTCCAGCATCTTCATATCGAAGCAGACATAGTCGGAGTGAATCTGGTCGGCCAGGGTACCGGCTGCCAGACGGGCACGGTCACAGGCGTCGGAGATGTCGAGAGAGTCGGGAGAGTCAGCTGCGGGGGTGGCTTCGGTGGGGGACTCTGCGCTGGGGGATTCTGTCTCGAGGGGGACTGCGTTGGAGGGCTCTCCGTAGCAGTAGATGCCGACCTTCAAGGGCAGGGAATTGTCCTGATTGAGATGGACAACCTCCTCGAAGAGGCGGCGGATCTCTCCGTCCATTTTCTCCTGATCGGTCAGAGCGACGAAGCGCTCGCCGCTGCAGCGGGCTGTATTTTCCAGGTGGAAGATATTCCAAAGAAGGCGGCCAAGTCCTTGAAGAAGGGAGTTTCCGCTCTTAAAGCCATTCATGGTATTGTAATCGCGGAGGCCGATCATCTCGATCCAGAGGATGGCGGGTTTCTTACCCTCTTCTCTCATCTGGCGGATCTGACCTGGTACGACCTGGAAGAAGTGGCCGAGATTGGGAAGGCCGGTCAGATCATCGTACTGATTCTTGTGGAGTTCATTCTCCATCTCGAGCTTCTGGTTAATCTTATCCTGGATGCTCTGCTTCTGGTCTGCATTTTCAATCACTTTCCGGAAGGAATTCTGATCCAGGGCGGCAGTCTCATCCATATAGAAGACAATGAGAAAGCTCTTGTCCCCGTAGCTGACCCGGCTTCCGACGGCATGAATGGTGTGCCATTCCTTCTGGCCAGGCCGGCGGATCCGGTAATAGATATCATAGTCGCCGTTCTGATTGGCAAAGCGGTTGGCATGATCGAAAAGACGGGCGGCATCCTCCTGGTAGACATCCTGGCGGAAGTCCTCCTCAATGTTCTTCCTGGCCTCTTCGGCGTCGGCATAGGAGAAGGTTCTGCAGAAGGGCTGGTTGAAGTAGACAGGGGTCAGCTTATGATCCCGGTAAGAGAAGGCGCCGACAGGCATGGGCATGGCGTCAAAGACCTTGCGGTTTTCGACGGGCAGGTCAATGGCAGAATCCGGGCAGGCTGCTGGGGTCCGGCTGCTTTCGAGCCTGGAGTTTTCTGCCTGGCCGGTGGCGGTATTCTGATTTTTAACTTCTTCAGAACGGGTCATCTCTTGCCTCTTTCTTACATCCATGAGGAGTGGAGCATCTGAGTTCCGGGAGCTCCTGCAAATACTTAAAAATGTGCAAAAAAAGGGTACAGGAACTATTTTCTATAACTCCTATACCCTTTTGTCATAACTAGTATGTCATTTTCACTGTTTCCGTGAATCGTTTCTAATTTGAAAAAGTTCGTGAAGCGAAACATTTCGTTCATCTGGATTAAGTATAGCCTGTCCCGCGAACGACATCAATAGAGAAACTTTACAAAAATTCACGATTCGTATTCCATTAATTCACATTTCGAATATGAGATCTGGTCCTCTGGGCCCTGGTTTGGTTTCCGAAAGGTCCTCCTGCTTCAGTTCCAGGTTTTCGGATCCGGATGATTGGTTCCAGAGACTGGTCTATATTTCCATATAAAGTCAGATCTGATCCAAGGCCTGGGCGATGTCGGCAACCAGATCGTCTCCGTTCTCAAGGCCGCAGGAGACACGGATCAGGCCTGCCGGAATGCCGGCTTCCTTGAGCTGCTCCTCGGTCAGCTGACGGTGGGTGGAGGTTGCCGGATTGAGGCAACAGCTTCTGGCATCGGCGACATGGGTCTCGATGGCGATGAGCTTCAGGCTCTTCATGAACTTGGAGGCTGCTTCTCTGCCGCCGTCCAGCTCGAAGGAGACAACGCCGCAGGAGCCGTTGGGTAGGTATTTCTCTGCCAGC
>JAQYBF010000010.1 GCA_029338875.1 Lachnospiraceae bacterium | reverse complement strand
CCCTTCTCCATCTTTCCCTCTGCCGCATAGACAGAAGCCAGGGCAGCCAGGGCTCCGGCTCTCTGCAGACGCTCATGGAAAGGTGCAAAAGCATAAGGCATGGTCAGATGCTCGGCGATATAATCCTTGAAAACCGGAATGCCGTCACCCAGGAAGGTAACCTTTTGGCCGCGCTGGTTCAGATCGTCGACGATCTCTTCGATCTTCACGGCGCACTCCGGCCGGACAACGTCCATTTCGATCTTATGGTCTACATTTGTATGAAAAGCATAGATGCCCGTATAGGTCTGCTGACGTCTGGCGTCCAGAATGGGGCAGACCAGGCCCTCGGCGCCGGCCATGTTGTAGGCGATGGCATCGACGGTCGGCACGGAAATGATGGGCACATTCCAGGCGAAAGCCAGACCCTTGGCGGTAGCTGAACCAATCCGAAGGCCGGTGAAGCTGCCCGGACCGCCGGCAACTGCGATGGCCTCGATCGACTGCTTGGATTCACCGGTCAGAGTCAGAAGGGCGTCCACCATGGGAAGCAGGGTCTGCGAATGTGTCATTTTCGTATTCATGGTATATTCGCCGAGCAGCTTGTCCCCGTCGGACAGGGCAGCCGAAGCGACATTGCCTGAAGCATCCAGGCTTAAGATTTTCATAAATGTAGTCCTTTCCATCTTTTCATCGAAGTGTTCCGGATTCGGTCATCAGCCGAATCGATCCGTCTCATTTGTCTTCAACGATAATGCGCCGATAATCGAAGCCTTTGGTCAGATCCTTTTCGATTGTGATCTGCCGGTAGTGATCCGGCATGAGGTCGGAAATCAGCTCCGCCCACTCGATCAGGCAGAGTCCGTCACCGTAGATATAGTCATCGAAGCCGACCTCGTCCATCTCCTCCGGATCTCCGATCCGATAGACATCGAAATGATAGAGGGGCATGCGGCCGGACCGGTATTCCTGCAGGATTGTAAAGGTCGGACTTGAGACCGGTTCCTTCACGCCGAGGCCTTCGGCGATTCCCTTGGTAAATACGGTCTTCCCGACACCAAGATCTCCGGTCAGAGCAATGACATCTCCGGCCTGGGCCTCTTCACCCATTCTTTTGCCGAGGGCACGCGTCTCCTCGGCGGAATTGCTTTCATAAACTGTTCTCATGACACTTTATCTCTGTATTTTCTATTTAATTACTTGTATCTTTGAATCTCATGAAGTCTCACAGAATCTGATGAATTCTGATGATTATTAGCTTTTATCTGTTAATCGCTCCGATAATCTACCATACTTTTAGGCCCCTAGGATTTCAATTCTCCTATTAATCCATACCCTCGATTTTTTCAACTCACTCATTCGGACTCTGATCACAATTTCAGCTGCTTCTTGCCGAGATGCTCCCGAAGGATCGTTTTTACATTCTCTTCCCGATCAGCCAGAAGCTGCCGCGGAATGATATAGGCGCCCGACTTTCCTGCGTAAAGGAGGAGCTGATTTTTATTCAGCACTGCCTTTCCGATCATATTCCAGGTCAGAAGAGCATCTGTTCCGGACGCACTATGTTTCTGCCCAGGGAGTTTCAGGGGCGTATGAACCAGAACGCCGTCCTCCCGGAAGGTATAGGTGATCGGACGCTTCAGGACCTCAGTCGCGCTGACCTGCTTCTTGGCCGAGGTCTTTAAGAAGATCGGCTGATAGACAAGAAGCATAACGCCGATGACCAGATACATGGCCGCATAGGTCGTCCCGCCTTGGACCAGGTTCCAGAATCCGGCCACAATGGCAATGACGCCGATCAGAAGGGAAATGATTCCGTTCACATGGCTGTAGGTATGATAAAGATGAAACTTATACATATCATCAGCCGTCAGCTGCACCTCGAAGGTAGGGTCTTCATTTCTGTCTGCCTTCTCTGCCTTCTTTGTATTCTCTACCTTCTCTGCTTTCTCTGTGTTCACTGCTTTCTCTGTATTCTGTCTTTTTTCTGACATGAAAGTCTCCATTTTGGTCAAAAGACGCATCTGCTTCCTCTATTCAGGGATCAGGGCAGATGCCTGCATTCTTTTTATTCAGTATCCAAAACAGTATAGCACGAAAAGAAAGGCAAAAAAAGGGACCGCACCAGGCGGTCCTCCGGGCTGATTTATTTCAGTTTATTCCGGTCTTTCATACTGTGTCAAAAAAGCCTCCCTCTCCTCGGTCTATATTTACCGGCTCCTGATGAACCAATCATAGCACGAGGAAAGGGAGGATTCATACGCTATAAGTGATGATCAAACAGGCAAAAAACTATTTTTCTGTCCGCCCATAATCTTCCGCGTTTTCCGTAAGGAGCCGGCATTGGAGCGGCTGAGCAATAGATCTGATGCGGTTTTTTATTATCCGCGTCTTCCGTGAAGAACCGGAGACAGGGGCTTGTAGATCAGCATAGTGATCAGGACACTGATAACACCCTTTACAAAGGTGAAAGGCATGTTGAATACCAGAAGCGCCTGGGTCATGTTCTTAATCGAAGGAATGATGGCCTGATACATCTGAAGAACGACTTCCTTGGGCATAAAGTTATAGTAGAAAGGATATACCAGGAAGATGTTCGACGGAAGAGAGATCAGAGCCATGGCTGCTGCACCGACGAAAGCACCGATCAGAGCGTTGGTCCGGGTCTTCTTTCTCTTATAAATCAGTCCTGCGACTGCGACGAAAACGGCTCCGAGAATGAAGTTTGAAATCTCTCCGACGCCGAAGGACTGGGATACGGCAGAATGCAGAAGGTTCTTGATGAGTTCAATCAGGATACCGGAAACAGGGCCCAAAGCGAAGGATCCGAGCAGTGCCGGAAGATCCGAGAAATCGAACTTGATAAAGCTCGGCATGAAGGGAACGGCGATCTCAATGTACTGAAGGACGAAGGCGGCTGCCGAAAGAATGCCGGTCACTGCCAGGAAACGAACCGTGCTCTTCTGGCCTCTGCTCTCGGTCTGCTCGATGGCTCTGGCCCGCTTTTCCAGGTCCTCCTTCTTGGCGCGGCGCTCTGCAGCCATTTCGTTCAACTGATTGGTCTGATTCATTGTGTTTTCCATCTCTTTCTTCCTTTCCGTAGACGGTTCTGTCTTCGAAACAAAAAGAGAAGTTTCTGCCGTATCCTCCCTGTCTGATCAGTTCCCGCCGAATTGATTTCTTATCAACACAGCTTTCTGACCAAAAAAATACCCCGAGTATAGACTCGGGGTACTTGGAATCGGTTTCTGTCTGTGAGGCATTTCAAATCCTGCTTTCGCACGACCTTTCAGACCTCATAGAATCTGCTTCTCTTCTTCCATCCAGACTTTAACTGTCGGTACCGGAGTTTCACCGGTTCTTGCAAATGCTCGCGGACTTTACCGCCGATCGGGAATTGCACCCTGCCCCGAAGAACTTATTTTGTTTACCAGTCAAATATAGACCACTGTCGCAGTCCTGTCAAGAGTCGTTGTTTCCTTTTTTCTTACATCATTTGAATGATGAAGCAAAAATGAATCTATAGACTGCCTATCTCAGATGCAGGTCTTACCTGCCGCATTCAGAAGCAAAACGTTCTCTGCCTGCTTACAAAGCTGCTGCCTCAGATGCAGGTCTCACTTGCCACGCTCGAAAGCGAAGTAAACCATGATCGAATCCTCTGCCCGATGGAGCCATACGCCTGTATCTGTATCATCATCCGCGGTCAAAGGGGAAATCTCATAGCGGCCATATTCATGTCCGGGGCGGGGATTCTTGCCATGCTCTGCGGCATCACCATAGTCCTTCTTCTGGAAACGCGTCACAACACTTATCAGAAGATTCTCCGTCTTCTTATCGCCCAGGAAAACTTCCCGGATGCCGCGTGAAAGATAGACCGGATCGCCGTTGATATGGTTGTATTCCGTTGAACCGAAGCCCTTCTTCTTTACCAGTTCCTGCAGATCTTTGAATTTCTCCATAGTAATTTCCCCTTTCCGAAAGATACACAAAATCCTTCTATACCAGGATTATACCCCTTTTCCCTCCTGCTTTCGAGGTTTTCAAAGCATATATTCGCCCGGCCGGCGGGAAATTTCGTTCATTTTATTTCTTGAGATTCAGTCCGTTAAGCAGATCTCCTAGAGAGGTCGTTGCCGTATTCCTTCTGCCGGAATTCTGGTTTCTCTGGCCCTTGCCTCGATTACGACCCTGGTCGCGATTCCTGCCCTGGGTATGATTTTCCTGTCTCTGGCCCTGGCCCCTGTCAGAACCGGAGCTCTTCCGGTCCTCCTTTTTTCCGCCATGCTCTGCATCTGCCTCACCGATCAGCATGGAAAGGGCGATCCGCTGCTTGGCCGGATCCACATCGAGGACCTCGACATCCACCACATCACCAACCGAAACGACTTCCAGCGGGTGCTTGATGAACTTCTTTGTCATATGAGAAATGTGGACCAGTCCGTCCTGATGGACGCCGATATCCACAAAGGCGCCAAAGTCGACGATGTTCCGGACAGTACCTTTCAGAACCATGCCCGGCTTCAGGTCATCAATGGAAAGGACATCGGACCGGAGGATGGGCTTTGGCATGTCCTCACGAGGGTCTCTGCCCGGCTTCTTCAGTTCCTTTACGATGTCTTCCAGAGTCAGCTCGCCGACACCCAGGTCTTCCGCCTCCTTCTTCATGTCCGGAATCTCCCGGTCGATGGTCGGGATGCCGCCCTTTGCCAGGTCCTCGGGGCTGTGGCCCAGAGACTTCAGAAGCTTCTCGGCTACCTCATAGGATTCCGGATGGACCGAAGTATTGTCCAGAGGATTCTTTCCGCCGGGAATCCGAAGGAAGCCAGCGCACTGCTCAAAGGCCTTGGGTCCGAGCTTGGGAACCTTCAAAAGGTCGCGTCGGGAGGTAAAACGGCCGTTCTGATCCCGGTAGGAAACCACGTTCTTTGCAATGGTCTTGGTCATGCCGGAGACGTATTCCAGCAGAGAATAGGAAGCTGTGTTCAGATCGACACCGACCTCATTGACGCAGTCCTCGACCACGTTATTGAGCTGGCCGGAAAGCTTCTTCTGATTCATGTCATGCTGGTACTGGCCGACACCGATGGCCTTGGGGTCTATCTTTACCAGCTCAGCCAGCGGGTCCTGCAGCCGTCTCGCCATGGAAGTCGAGCTTCTCTGTCCCACATCGAAATTCGGGAACTCCTCGGTCGCAAGCTCGGATGCCGAATAGACGGAGGCGCCAGCCTCATTGACGATAACATAGCTGACCTTCTGTGGAATCTTTTTGAGAAGGTCGACGATGATCTGCTCGGATTCCCGGGAGGCGGTGCCGTTGCCCAGGGAAATCAGGGTGATGTGGTACTTCTCGATCAGATGGGCCACAATTTTCTCGGACTCCTCGACCCGGTTCTGGGGTGCGGTCGGGAAAATGACGGTCGTGTCCAGGACCTTTCCGGTCGGATCGACGACAGCCAGCTTGCAGCCGGTACGGAAAGCCGGATCCCAGCCCAGTACGGTCTGATTGGGGATGGGCGGCTGCATGAGAAGCTGATGGAGGTTCTTTCCGAAGACATCGATGGCGCCGTCCTCGGCCTGCTCGGTCAGACCCGAACGGATTTCCCGCTCGATGGCAGGTCCGATCAGCCGGCTCAATGCATCCTCAATGACTTCCTCCAGGACCGGGCCGGTCACCGGGTTTTCCTTTACGATGATCTGTTTTCTAAGGTAGGAAAGGATCTCATCCTCCGGGAGGTTTACCTTTACCTGAAGGATCTTCTCCTTCTCGCCCCGGTTCAGGGCCAGAATCCGGTGGCCCGGCAGGCCCTCGATCTTCTCCTCGAAATCGTAGTAGTTCTCATAGACCGACTTGACCTCGGGGTCCTTGGCTTTGGACGAAATCGTGCCTTTCTTCTCGGTCAGATCGCGGATGTAGATCCGGTAGTCGGCCACATCGGAAATCTCCTCAGCCAGGATGTCCTTTGCCCCGGCCAGGGCCTCCTCCGCCGACTTCACTTCCTTCCCTTCCTCAGAAGAAATATAGACCGCGGCCTCCTTTTCCAGATCGCCGGAGAAGTCCTGGGCTTTAATCAGCTCCGCCAGAGGGGAAAGTCCCTTCTCCTTGGCCATCATGGCCCGGGTCCGCCGCTTCTGCTTGTAAGGGCGGTAGAGGTCCTCGACAACAACCAGGGTCTCGGCCGCTTCGATCCGCTTCTTCAAATCTGCCGTCAGCTTGCCCTGCTCCTCGATTGCGGAAAGAACTGTCTGCTTCCGGTCCTCTAGTCCGCGGAGGTAGGTCAGCCGCTCGTCCAGCTTCCGGAGCACCTCATCATTCAGGGCTCCGGTCACTTCCTTCCGGTAACGGGCGATGAAGGGGATGGTGTTACCCTCATCGATCAGCCGGACAGCGGCCTCTGCCTGCTCCGGGCGTATCTTCAACTCTTCTGCGATCTTCTTTGTGATTTCCATACTTACTCCTCTTGGTTATTGGTTTCTATGTAGTTCTATGGATTTATGATTGTTTGTCTATGATTCGCTATCTATGATTCTATGGCTTCAATTTTTCTGAATGATCATAACCCTTCCCCACCAAAAAAGTGGTCGGAATTCGAATTTTTCTTCAAAATCGTTGTTTAGAACGAGGCAGTCCCTGTAAATAAACATCGGAATTCGAGTTTTTCCCCAAAATCGTTGTTTAAAACGAGGTAAATTACCGAAAGTAAACATCGGAATTCAAATTTTTCCTCAAAATCGTTGTTTAAAACGAGGTAAACCCTGAAAATAAACATCGGAATTCGAGTTTTTCCTCAAAATCGTTGTTTAAATCAAGAATCCGGGGCTTCCTACGTCTGCCCCGAAGCAATCTTCTCTGATCCTGATCCGCTGTCTCCCGGCCCGCTATCCTTCAGATACTTACTCCGTGCGAACCGAATGAGGAAAATCACTCCCCGGAAGGACAGTTCGATAGCCATAGCCGTCCAGACGCCGCGAAGGCCCAGGCTCTTCGACAGGATACTGGCCAGAGTCAGACGGACACCCCACATACTGAAGAGGGACATGAGTGCCGGAACGAAGGTATCGCCCGCACCCCGCAGGGCTCCGGCACTGACAATCGATGCGCCAAAGAGTGCCTCTGCCATCAGCTCAATCCGGAGGACCCGGACACCCAGTTTCTGCACCGCCTTAACCGGTGTCAGAAAGCGGAAAACCCAGGGACAGAGGAAATACATGGCTCCTCCGGCCACGGCCATAATCCCCATTCCAAGAAGAATGGTCATCCAGCCGAAGGACCTGGCCAGCTTCTTCTTTCCTGCCCCGTAGGCCTGACCGACCAGGGTGGATGCTGCACCCTCCAGTCCGTAGCCCGGCATATAGCAGATGGATTCCGCCGTGATGGCAAAGGAATGAGCCGAGACCGCGATGGTTCCCAGGGGCGCCACAATCATGGTGGATACCAGCTGGGCTCCGGTCAGGGCCACCTCCTCAAAAGCCATGGGGCTTCCGATCTGCAGAGCACGGGTCAGAATGCTCTTTTCAAAGGGCTTCTTTTCCTTCCTCCAGTGCAGAGGATCGGACCGGAAGAGAATGCAGTACCACATGGCAAAGGCCGTGATCAGATAAGCCAGACAGGTTCCGAGAGCGGCACCCGTTACACCTAAACCTGCACCGATCTCCAGGGGAGCCGGAACGAAAGAGCGGTCTGCATTTGCCCCTGCCGGGAAAATCAGAAGAGCGTTCAGGATCACATCCTCCACGCACATGAGACTTTCCAGAATCGAGGGCGTCTTCATGTCACCGCTGGCCTGGAGAACGGCGCCGCCGAAGTACATCATCTGAACCAGGGGCAGGAAAGAAGCGTAGGTCAGGAAATAGCCTTTTGCCTCCCTGGCCATCTCTCCGGAGCCGCCCAGCCAGTAGGGCAGACGGCCGGCGATCAGGACGCCTAAGATCCCGATCAGAAGGGAGAGGATCAGAAGAGAGAAAATGCCCTGATGGACGACCTTCCGGACCCTTTTTTCTTCGCCGGCGCCCAGGCCCTGGGCCACCTGGACCGAAAAACCATAGGAGAAGGCATTGGTCACACCGCCCATCATCCAGACGGCAGCCGAAACCAGGCCGATCGAAGCCGAAGAAGTCGCGCCCAGCTGACCGACCATGGCCGCATCGATGTACTGCATGGCAATCGAGGAAATCTGGGCCAGAATGGCCGGACCGGACAGGCGGAGGGCGATTTTTGCCATCTCTCCCCTGCTTAGAACCCGGTCACTTTGAATGATGGAGGTTAATTCAATCATGCTTCGTTCCTTCTTGCTTTTCCTTTTCCTCTGCAAACCCTTTCTTCAGCCTTTCTGCCTTCTTCTCTTCCCCAAGACCGAAAAAAGCTCAATGCTCTCACTTTTCGAAGAATCGCCAAAGCAAAGGCATTGAGCTGTTTTATACTTTTAAACTTGTACTGCTTTTTTACGATTAATTATTTTTCAATCTTCATCCGTATCATCCGGCTTTGCCCAGCCGTAGGAATAGCGGACGGCCTTGTTCCAGCCCTTCCGCTTCATCTTTCTGGTGGCTTCATCCATGTTGGGAATGAAGACACGGTCCAGAGTGACATTCCGCATAAGCTCATTCTTGTTTTTCCAGAAGCCGACAGCCAGACCAGCCAGGAAGGATGCGCCCATAGCTGTGGACTCGACACAGGACGGACGGTTGACCGGCTTGTTCAGCATATCTGCCTGGAACTGCATGAGAAGGTCGTTGGCGGAAGCGCCGCCGTCCACACGGAGAGAACGGACCTCAATACCGGAATCGGCCTTCATAGCGTCAGCCACATCGCAAACCTGGTAGGCAATGGATTCCAGGGTTGCCCGGATGATATGGTACTTGTTGGTACCGCGGGTAATGCCGACGATGGTGCCTCTTGCGTACTGATCCCAGTGGGGAGCGCCCAGACCGGTAAAGGCCGGAACGACATAGCAGCCATGGGTTCCCTTGACCTTCTTTGCCATGTATTCGGAATCCTCGGCCGAATCAATCAGCCGCATCTGATCCCGCAGCCACTGAATAGCGGCGCCGGCAACAAAGACCGAGCCCTCCAGAGCGTAGGTGACCTTTCCGTCCAGGCCCCAGGCAATGGTCGTAACCAGACCGTTCTTGGAAAAGACGGGCTTTTCACCGGTATTCATCAGAATGAAGGCACCGGTTCCGTAGGTATTCTTGGCTTCGCCCTCGGAGAAACAGGTCTGTCCGAAGAGGGCTGCCTGCTGGTCGCCGGCTGCGCCGGCAATGGGAATCTCCGCGCCGAAATAGCTGGGATCCGCATAGCCGTAAACCTGGCTGGACGGAACAACCTTAGGCAGCATGGACTTCGGGATGTCCAGCTCCTTTAAGATATCGTCATCCCATTCCAGGGTATTGATGTTAAAAAGCATGGTCCGACTGGCATTGGAATAGTCGGTAACATGAACTCTTCCCTTGGTCAGCTTCCAGATCAGCCAGGTCTCAACGGTTCCGAAGAGAAGCTCGCCCTTTTCGGCCCGCTCTCTTGCCCCCTCGACATTATCGAGGATCCACTTGATCTTTGTAGCGGAGAAATAGGCATCGATGATGAGCCCTGTCTTCTTCTGGATGGTCTCCTGGAGACCCTTGGCCTTCAGGGCATCCGCAATGTCCGAGGTCCGCCGGCACTGCCAGACAATGGCGTGGTAAACCGGCTCTCCGGTATTCTTGTCCCAGACAATGACGGTCTCACGCTGGTTGGTAATACCGATGGCTGCGATGTCCTTTGCCGTGGCGCCGATCTTACTCATTGCCTCGACGGCGACACCCAGCTGGGTGGACCAGATCTCGTTGGCGTCATGCTCAACCCAGCCCGGATTCGGGAAAATCTGCCGGAATTCCTTCTGGGCGACCGACTGAATCTTCCCATCATGATCAAACAGAATGCAGCGGTTGGATGTCGTGCCGGCATCCAGTGCCATAACGTACTTTGCCATGTTAACCCCCTTGTACAAAGCAAGCCCTCTTCCGCCTTCCCCGGTTATCAGCGATTCGCTGTCCGCTATCCTGTACCGGGAGAAACCGGGTAACAGGTAACAGATACCTGAAATCCGATATCAGATGATACCAGAAAACGGATAACGGATATCAGATCTTAGAGATCAGAAATCAGAAATCAGACATCAGACATCAGAGAAAAGACAGAAGATCCAATTACAATATATATTTTTAAAAGTTTAAATTAATTATAGAGCCTTGCCAAATCAAATACAATGCCACAGGGTCTCGCATTTCAGGCGATTTCATTTCAAATTTACTCCGCATCTTGGCCCTTCCACTTTGGTTTGCCCAGGCTGAGCCAGCGGAGATAGGACCGCATGAAGGGATCCAGGCCCCCGTCCAGAACCTTCTGGGCATTGCTGGATTCCTCGCCGGTCCGAAGGTCCTTGACCATGGTATAGGGCTGAAGGACATAGGAACGAATCTGGGAACCGAAGCCATTCTCCATGACCTCGCCTCGGATGGCTGCTTCCTTTTCGGCATTTTCTTCCAGCTTCTTCATATAGAGCTTCTGCTTCAGCATCTGCATGGCCTTGTCCTTGTTCATGAGCTGGGACCGCTCATTCTGACAGGTAACCACGATGCCGGTCGGGAAGTGGGTGATTCGAATGGCAGATGAAGTCTTGTTGATGTGCTGTCCGCCGGCACCGGAGGAACGGTAGGTATCGATTCGGATATCCTCGTCCCGGATCTCGACATCCAGGTCCTTTTCAATATCCGGCATAACCTCGCAGGATGAGAAGGAGGTCTGCCGCTTGGCATTGGCGTTGAAGGGAGAAATGCGGACCAGCCGGTGAACTCCATGCTCCGACTTTAAGAATCCGTAAGCGTTCTCGCCGTTGACCTGGAAGGTCACCGACTTGATGCCGGCCTCATCGCCCTCCTGCAGGTCCAGAAGCTCAGTCTGAAAGCCGTGCTGATCGGCCCAGCGGGTGTACATACGGTAAAGCATGGAGGTCCAGTCACAGGCTTCGGTTCCGCCGGCGCCTGCATGCAGTGTAATGATGGCATTCTCGATATCATACTCGCCGGACAGAAGAGTCCGGATCTGCAGATTCTCAAGCTTGGTCTTGAATTCTTCGAAATCATTCTGGACTTCCGGAATCATCTCCCGGTCATCCTCTTCATTGGCAAGATCAATCAGATCCAGGATGTCATTGTACTGGTTTTCCAGGCTGTGGAAATCCTGGACATCATCCTTCAGAGCCTTGAGCTTTTTGGTCTTCTCGGTAGACTCCTGGGGATTGTCCCAGAAATCCGGAGCCTCCATGGCCCGCTCCAGCTCTTCAATCTTATGGTCTTTGTTTTCCAGATCCAGCCCTTTTCTGGTCTCTTCCAGGGCCGGCTTATAATTCTGCAGGTCAACTTTGATATTATCTAATTCTACCAAGGTTTTTTCCTTTCTCTTCTTACCTGTTTATCCGTTCTTATCTGTTTTCTGTCAGTCCGCTACTGCTCGCCCTTCAGAACTTCAATGGCCTTCTGCACCTGATTGTCCTTGGTCCAGTCATAGGCCGCACTGCTGTCACCGCTATAATCCAGCTCCAGCTTGATATCCGGTTCAATGCCCTTGCCCTGGATGCAGACGCCGCTCGGCGTATAGTAGCGGGCAGTTGTAAGCTTTACCGCGCTGCCGTCGGACAGGGGCAGAGTCGTCTGCACGATGCCCTTGCCGAAGGTCTTTGTTCCGATCACAGTACCCTTCTTGAAATCCATAACGGCTCCGGTGAAGATCTCGGCCGCGCTGGCTGTATTTTCATTGACTAAGACGGTCATCGGCATATCCAGCTGCTTTGCGTCATCCGAAGTGTAGTTGGTCCGCTTGCCTTCCTTGTTCTTGGTATAGACCACGGTTCCCTTAGGCAGGATGTCGTCAAGGATGGCGACCACGGAATCGACCATGCCGCCGCCGTTGTCTCTTAAGTCAAAGACGATCGATGTCATGCCCTGATTCTTCAGATCCTCCAGGGCCTCCTCGAATTCCTTCTGGGTTCCGTCAGAGAACTGGGAGATCCGGATGTAGCCGATCTTGTCGGTCAGCATCTGATGGGAAACAGAAGGCACGATGACCTGTTCCCTGGTGATCTCGACGGTCTTCTGCTCACCGTCCCGAATATAGACCATGGTGAGCTTTGTCCCCTTCTTGCCGCGGACCCTCTGAACGAAGTCATCCAGGCTTTCCTGGTCGGCTTCGTTTCCGTCGACCGAGACAATGGTATCGCCGGCCTGAAGGCCTGCCTTCTTGGCAGGAGAGTCATCGTAGACCTGGACGATGGAGACCGCCTTGGTATCCTTGTCCTGGGTCAGGACTGCGCCGATGCCGGCATAGTCGCCGGACAGGCTGACCATGAGCTCCCGGTATTCCTTGGGCGTGTAATATTCGGTATAGGGATCGTCCATGCTTTCCATCAGTCCCTTGTAGAGACCGGTCGCCTTGGCGGAATCGCTCACGTCCTTATAGTAATAATCATCGATAATGGAAGAAAGCATGTTGAGCTTGGTCTGTGTCTTCGCACTTAGGAAGCCGCTGGGGCTGATGTGGAAGACCAGGCTTAAGCCGATGCCGATAATGGTCACAAGAACCAGGGCGCTGACAAAGCCTGCCAGGAAGGTGTGACGCTTCTTTTTCTTCTCGGCCTTTAACTTGGCTCTGGCTTCCTGTTCTTCTGTCTGTCCGCTTTCGTTTTCCTGATTTTGTTCATCATTCATAAAGCAAATTTCCCTCAGGTCTATATTTCTGCCGACTTATGTCAGTCAGATCTCTGTCTCTCAAACCTCGTCCGTCAGAAGCCTCTGTCAGACTTTGAGATGCTTCTTCAGAGTCACCCGGCTTCCGATATAGCCGATGCCGACGCCGAGAAGGAGGGCAACCGGGAGCAGGAAATGGAAGATCTCCTTTTCCGGCACGAAGTCCACCAGATTGCTCAGGAAGGTAAAACGGGTCGAAATATAGGCCAGAATCTTCTGATAGAGGAACCAGAGGATGGCCAGGGGGATCAGGGAGCCGATCAGGCCGATGACCACGCCCTCGACAACGAAAGGCGCGCGGACGAAGCTGTCCTTGGCGCCGATCAGCTTCATGATGGCGATCTCATCCTTGCGGACGGAGACGCCGACCGTGATGGTGTTGGAGATCAGGAAGGCTGCGACTGCGATCAGAATGGCAATGACAGCCACCGAGATCAGGGTCAGGAGCCTGTTGAAATCGGTCAGAGTCCGTGCTGCGGCCTTGGACTGGTTGACTTTTCGGACGCCGTCCAGCTTCTGCACATAATTGACGAACTTCTCCTGCTGGGAGACATCCTTGAGATAGACCTGATAGTTGGCGGAATTTGCCATGGGGTTGTCGTCCTTGAAGGTCTCGGCCGCCTCGGAATTACCCTTGAAGTATTCCTTCTGGTACTCGGCCCAGGCCTCATCAGCGGAAACGTAGACCGTCTTGTCGACTTCCGGTCTGGCCTTTATTTTGGCTCCGATCGCATCAATCTGGTCCTGGGTCAGGCCCTCGTTAAAGAAGACGGTGACCGAGACGCTGGATTCGGCGTCCTTGACCATGCCGCGGAAGTTGGCGCCGATCGAATAGAAGAGACCGAGAAGGAAGATGCAGGCCGCCATGGTTGCGATGGAAGCCATGGAGAACATCTTGTTCCGCCAGATGTTCTTGAAGCCCTGTTTGATATTGTAAAAGATACTGCTGATTTTCATTATAAGTCCTCGTCCTCCGGTTCTACATCACTGATCAGGGAACCTCTCTTGATCGTAATCACACGCTTCTTCATGCGCTCAACGATCTCCAGATTGTGGGTGACGACAAGGACGGTGGTTCCTCTCTTGTTGATCTCGTCCAGAAGACCCATGATCTCCCAGGCGGTATGATTATCGAGATTTCCGGTCGGCTCGTCGGCCAGGATGACACGGGGCCGGTTGACCAGGGCTCGGGCAATGGCCACACGCTGCTGCTCACCTCCGGAAAGCTGGCGGGGCAGAGACCGGTACTTGGCAGCCAGTCCGACCATGGACAGGACCTGAGGCACCTTCTTCTTAATCTCACGATTGGAAGCCTCGACGACCTTCATGGCAAAGGCGACATTCTCATAGACATTCCGGTCCGGAAGGAGACGGAAGTCCTGGAAAACGCAGCCGATATTTCTTCGATATTTGGGAATGGAACGATGTTTGATTCCGGCCAGGTCCTTGCCGTTGACGACAATCCTGCCCTCGGTCGGAGGAAATTCATCCAAAAGAAGCTTGATCAGTGTAGATTTACCGGAGCCGCTCGCACCGGTTACAAAAACAAACTCACCCGGATGGATGTGCAGACTGATATCGTTCAGGGCAGGGACCCCCGCCTGATACGACTTACTAACATGTTCAAGTTTGATCATTTAAATCAGATCTCCTGTCAGAAATTATGGTCCTCCATATAATTCATATACTCTACCACCATCAGAGCAATTTTGAAAGTGATGGCGTCCTCGAAGACACGGAGATCCAGTCCCGTCGCCTTCTGCAGCTTATCCAGCCGATAGACAAGAGTATTTCTATGAATGTAAAGCTGACGCGAGGTCTCGGATACATTCAGATTATTTTCGAAGAACTTATTGATGGTTGTGATGGTCTCCTCGTCGAAATCGTTGGGCGTCTTGTCCTTGAAGATTTCCTTGATGAACATCTTGCAGAGGGGAATGGGCAGCTGATAGATCAGCCGTCCGATGCCAAGTACCGAATAGGCAATGACATTCCGATCCTTGAAGAAGATTCTTCCGACATCCAGGGCCAGGGAAGCTTCCTTGTAGGACTGGGAGACATCCTTGATTTCATTGACAATGGTGCCGTAGGCCACACGGACATTTCGGTCCGGTACGCCGTGGAAGAGATCAACGATCGTATTGGCAATCTTCTGGACATCATCGTAGGTGTCTCCGGGCTGGAGCTCCTTTACGATAATGATGTTCTGCTCATCGACAGCGGTGACAAAATCCTTGGAACGTCCGCTGAACAGAGTTCTGACACGCTCCATGTCATCTCCGTCCTTGTCATCGCCGACTTCAACGACCATGACGATCCGGCGGGCCTCAATGTCCACATGGAGGCGGGTCGCACGGTTATAAATGTCGACCATAAGGAGGTTGTCCAGGAGCAGATTCTTGATGAAGTTATCGCGGTCAAAGCGCTCCCGGTAGGCCACCATGAGTTCCTGGATCTGGAAGGCCAGGATCCGGGCCGCCGTATAGGCTTCCTCGGAATCCCCCTGGGCGATGACGATGAACTCCAGTCTCTGCTCATCAAAGACCTTCATGTAATGACATCCGAAGATGGTCTGGCTGTCGGCGTCGGAACCGGCAAAGCTTCGCGCCGAGTCCACATACCGCCTGGTATCCTCCATAGTTGTAGCAAGAATCCCACCTTCTGAATCTGTCACAGCAAAGTTTTTCTTTGTAATTTGTGTCAACCCGTCAAGAGTTTTCTGCAGAACCTGATTAGATACCACGATCGCATCCCCCAATTCCATACTCGTAACTATACACATTCAACAATTCCGTTGGAATGTTTTATGGTAGTTTTACCATATCTTTTTTCAGTTTAATATAAATGCACGAAAAATGGAATACCTCTTTGAATGTATTTATGCATTTTTTACAGTTACACTTCTGTCCAGCAAACAGCTCTATCTCCTGTCAAGTAGGTTTCTCCGGATTCGGCGAATTTTGTCATCATTTAACAAAACAGCCGTTCTTTTTCGGGCCTTCGTCATTTTTTTAACGCTCTCCGGCTTTTGTGGATAATGTGGATAATTCTGTGTATAAGTCGGTTTTTCGGCCTTTCTGAAGTGGAAAAAGTTTGTGGTTTCCGTGGATAACTGTGGATAAAACCTGTCAAATTCTAAAAAATGTATAAACTTTGTGCAGTCTGTACAGACAGCTTTGCCGGGCTTCGGGAAGATGTACAGGTGGCAGAAGCCAATTCCAGGAAAGCAAAAAGGGACCTCATACGAGGTCCCCCATTGTTTCAGATGTTAAATAAAGCTTAGTTCAGCACTCTGCGGACAGATACGATCGGCTTGTAGTTGATGTTGGAGTACTTGATACCGGTTCTCGGATTGGATGCATTGATCATCTGACCGCCGCCGGCATAGATGCCTACATGGCCGCTGTAGCATACGATATCGCCCGGCTGGATGTCAGATACACTAACGCCTCTTCCTGCAGAACGCATTGCGGAAGAAGAATGAGGAAGGCTGACACCGAACTTCGAATAGACGCTCATGACAAATCCGGAGCAGTCAGTACCATTGGTCAGGCTGCTTCCGCCATAGACATAAGGATTGCCGAGGAACTGGCTTGCATAGCTTACAACAGCGCTTCCGGATCCACCGCTCGGAGCGGAATAGGATTTTCCGGAGGAAGTGGTGCTCTTACCGGCCTTTGCTGCAGCCCTTGCAGACTTCGCTGCCTGTGCTGCCTTGGCGGCCTGCTCAGCTGCCTTCTTCTGGGCTGCTGCAGCTGCGGCTGCTGCCTCTGCCTGTCTCTGTGCCTCTTCGGCTGCCAGACGTGCCTGCTCTGCAGCCTTGGATTCTGCATAGCTGTAGCTGGTTGCGACAGCAGAAACAAACTGGCGGCTTACATATCCATTGCCTGCAGGGGTTGCGATTCCGGCCCAGTCGGGATTGGAATTATCGACAACTGTATACTCGGTGGTTCCGGCCACCATGGTCAGTACGGAAGCATTGGAATCTGCTGCTGTCCGGACACGAAGAGTCGGAGTATTTACGGTTACAGTATTCTTGGCTGCGGCATCGATTCTTGCCTTGTCGCCAACGATCAGATAATCCTTATGAATATATCCTGTAACATCACCGGAAGTGACATTGTACCAGTCGCCCTCCTGGCTGTTTACAGTTGCAACATTGTTGGCATAAATCTTTCCTGCGTAATCGCTGTTGGCATCCGGAGCAGTCCGGATATATGCGTAATCTGTAACATTGGCAACGGCAAGCTTTGCGTAGCGGGCCTGCTCTTCAGCTGCCGCATTGGCTGCAGCTACGGCTGCGGCTTCCTGGGCTTCCTTCTCTGCAGTGATCTGCAGATCTGCCTTTGTCTGGGAAGCAGTTGTAATCTTGGAAAGCATTGCCGAAACACCGGCTCTGGTGGATACGGAAGCTGTCTTAGCTGTTTCCTTTGCCTGGCTCTTTTCGGAAGTGCTTGTGCTGGCAATGGTAGATGCTGCCATGCTGGATGCACCGGCAAGAGGAGCTGCATTTGCTGTCAGTGAACTTCCTGCAATCATTGCTCCTGCTGCAATTGTAAGTGTTGCCAGACCTCTCAGTTTCTTATTCTGATTCATAATCCCGTCCCTTGTATACTGTAGTTTTTACTTAGCTTTACAAACTTATCTTTGCCAATTTACAAATAATCTAACAAATAGCCTTATTTGTTTTATAAATCCGCAAAAAATGCTAAATTTCAGATTTATTTGTAACAGCTTATCTAGATTTGTTACAGATATGTTAAAAATCCTAAGTATAATAACATGGACAGGGTCTCTTGTCAATGCTCGATCAGGTACCTCTGCACACTGGTCACTGCGTTTGCACCGTCAGCAGCTGCCGTGATAACCTGGCGGAGCTGCTTGGTCCGCACATCACCGGCGGCAAAGATACCGGGGATGGAAGTCACGCCGTCTTCTCCGGCGATGATATAGCCCTTCTCATCTCTTTCAGGAAGCCAGGACCAGTCATGGGTATTGGGTTCGGTTCCTACTGCGATGAAGACACCGTTCACAGGAAGCACCTGACTCTCACCGGTCTTCTTATTATGAACCTTCAGGCCATTGACCTGGCCGTCGCCCTGGATTTCATCCGGGATGGTATCATAAAGTACTTGGATCTTATCGATGGAAAGAGCTTCGTCCTGAAGAACCTTGGCTCCGCGGAAGGCATCTCTCCTGTGAATCAAGTAAACCTTGGAGGCAAAACGGGAAAGGAAGATCGCATCCTCCAGAGCCACGTCACCGCCGCCGATGACGGCCGTAACCTTGTTCCGGAAAAAGGCACCGTCACAGGTTGCGCAGTAGGAGACACCGGCTCCGGTCAGATCCTTCTCGCCTGGAACGCCGAGTTTCCGGTTGCTGGCGCCGGCGCAGAGAATGATGGTCTTTGTCAGATAAGTCTCTTTATTAGAAGTAACCTTCCAGACATCCTCGTCCTTTTCCACCGACTGTACGGTCTCCACCCGGATATCGGCGCCCAGCTTCTCGGCATGCTTTTTCATTTCCATGCCCAGCTGCATACCGCTGATTCCCGGAAGACCCGGATAATTGTCGACCTCGTAGGTGTTGACGATCTGGCCGCCGCCCATGGGGCTCGGATCCAGGCAGACCATGGAAAGTCCGGCCCGCTTTGCATAAATGGCTGCCGTAAGACCGGCAGGACCGCCGCCAATAATCAGTGTATCGAATGTCTCCATAGGAACCGCCTTTCTAATCTGTTCTTCAGATTGTGTGTTTTATATTTGATTCAATATAATTGTATCACGCTTTCCGAATTTTTCCACCCTCTAATGTAATTTTTCTTTCCTTATAAAGGTGGCCGACGGCCCGCTTGAAGGCATTCTTGGAAAGGCCGGTTTCCCGGAAGATGACCTCCGGCTTAGCCTTCTCGGTAAAGGGAAGAACGCCGGCATAGGAATCCAAAAGGTCCAGGATTTTTTGGGCATCCTCTGGAATCTCCTCAACTGCGGACTTCCGGAGAGAAACGTCCAGCTTTCCGTCCTCCTTGACGCCTGTCACATGCAGATCCAGGATATCGCCGATCCGGAACTGGCTGGTCCGCTCAAACTTCGGGATCATGGCCGAATACTTGTCGTCCACGGCGACAAAGGTTCCGAAATCATGACCGAATTCGTAGATCCGTCCGCTGACCTCATCGCCCTTCTGATAGGATGCCTGCGTCGAAAGAAGCTTGTAAAGCCCTCTCATCGAAGCAGCCAGCCGGCCGGACTTATCGATGTAAAGGCGGACCAGGATCTCATCGCCTGCCTCAACCTTTCCGACCATCTCCCGGTAGGGAAGGAAGAGGTCCTTCTCCAGACCCCAGTCCAGAAAGCCTCCGATCTTAGAGACCTCGCGGACCGTCAGGGCCGCCATTTTCCCAAGCGTGATCTTCGGCTCCCGCGTCGTCGCGATCAGCCGGTCCTCCGAATCCTTATAAAGGAAGACCTTCAGGACGTCGTTCACGCCTGCGGTCTCGGGGACCTCCTTTTTCGGCAGAAGCACGGTCTCATCGGATCCGTCCTCGCCCAGATAGGCACCGAAGTCCTTGAAGCGGACAATGCGGAGGCTCTGTATTTCACCTAATTTCATGCAGTTTCCTTTCTATTATCAATCGTTTTCAGATTTTTCTTTTAGATTCTTTTCGTCTGTTTCCATTTTCTTCTTTTCAGAATTTTTATTCCTGATTCATTTTTCGAATGCGCTCTATATTTCAAAAAAATTCCTGATTCTTATTCAATCATGAATTCACTGTGTCAGCAGGCAGACCACAGCCAGGACATCCTTGGCATCCTTCAGGACAGCTGTCATCCTGCCTTCCTCTGTCTTTGTATAAATATAGACCGTATCCCCGAGGACTGCCTGTCTCCGGTATTCGGTCCGGATTCCTCTGATCTTCCTGCCTTCCGGAAGGACGGCCATGGCTTCTTCCACATATTTCTCATTATTCATATGATGATTGGAATCCAGGTAGACCCGGGTCACAAGAAAGCTTCCGGCTTCCTTCAGTTCTTCGGCCGGAGGCGTCGGAATCTTCCGGCCGCCCCACTTGCCTTCCGCAGGCTCGTCCAGACCGTAGGCGTCCTTCATTTCCTTGGAGGGAAGGGTCGGGCGCATATGAACAAGGTCCATGAGAACCCAGATGGACCGTGCCCGGACAAAGGGATCCTGTCCCGGATACTCCATAGTAAAATCACGAATGGCATAGAGGCCCTTATAGGCGACTGGCCGGGTCGTAATCTCGATCTCCTCGCCGATTTTCGGAAGCCTGTCGATATCAATCTGCCAGGAAAGGATATACCAGCCCTGCCCGTGGGCCTTGAGCCAGCTTAAGGAGAAGCCGGTGTCTTCGGTCTGAAATGTAGAGCAATCCTGAAAGTAATTAATCAGAGACGGAACCGTGAGGATTCCTTCGGAGTCGACTTCACTGTAGCGCACCCTGCCATGCATTTCATACATTTTCTTTCTCCTTTTCTACAGACCTTATCCCAGTTTTCATAACTCAAATCTGAAAAGATTCATCAATGGACTTTCCGTCTGAAATATGTAATAAAAAAAGCACTGTGTAAAACACAGTGCCTGAAGCTGGCCCAGCAGGATTCGAACCTGCGAAATGACGGAGTCAGAGTCCGTTGCCTTACCGCTTGGCTATGGGCCATTATTGTTCTGCCGCTCTCGCGTCAACAAATGATAATATACAGGACACTGCCTTTGATGTCAAGCACTTTTGTGAAAAAAATTTTAAGTCTGAAATTTCCATCAGCTTTCAGAATTCAACAGGATTCCTCTTCCATCCTTCCGAACAAAGGAACAGGGCTTCCTGTTTTCCGTCTTCAGGCTGCCCTTGCTCTGATTCCGCAGATCTTCAAAGAAGCGGGCCGCCCGTTCTTCCGGCAGGATGCCCCGGATGCTGACAGCGCTGCCATAATCCTGGGAGAGAAGGATGCCGTCCGAATTGCGGAAGAGATATTCCACCTTTCCGGCCATATCATAGGGATAGACCAGGTCGAAGACCTCGCCCTTCTCCTCGGGCAGAACCAGACTCTTCTCCACGGCATCCCCTGCCGCCTTGGAATAGGCCCTTGTCAGGCCGCCGGTTCCAAGAAGGGTTCCTCCGAAATACCGGGTCACCACCAAAACCGCATCATGAATTCCCTGACCGGTCAGGACATCCAGAATGGGCCGGCCGGCAGTTCCCTGTGGCTCTCCGTCGTCCGCAGCCCGCATCAGGTCTCCCTTTTCTCCGATCCGGTAGGCAAAGCAGTGATGCTTGGCATCATAATATTTCTTTCTGACAGACTCCACGATGGCCAGAGCCTCTGCCTCGGAATGAGCGGCATGAAGCTCGGAGAGAAAACGTGACTTTTTCTCTTCATAATAACCTTCGCCATCTTCCATCACAATTTTCTCGTTTTCCATAGCCTCTTCCTGCCCGATTCTTTCGGATCTGCGTCTGCTTCTTCGGATCTGATTCTTTATTTCTTTCGGATCCGACTCTGTTTCTTCGGTTCTGACTCTTTGATTCTTCCAAATCCGGTTCTTCAATTCTTCCGGATCCCGTTCCTTCTGTCAGATTCAGGTTCATCATCTCAGCTGTCTTCTCTGCTTCTGATTATTATACATGATTCCGGGAAGCTATGATATAATTATGATAATTATGGCATCAAAGGATGTGGGTACCATATCTATGATAGCCATCAGAGAAAAGAGAAGGTATGTAACCGTTTCACACGGAGGTTTTTATGAATTTAGGTAAAAATAACGTGACCTCGAACCGGACTTCCTCCCGGAAGTCCCTTCGCCGTCGGAAAAAAGCCGGGGTCGTCGTCGTCCGATCCATCCTGGTCTTTCTTCTGGTTCTCATTGCCGGGGTACTGGCTGCCTTTACCCTCTACGCAAGGAAGCTGATCCAGGAGCTGCCGGATGTCTCCACGATCAATATTTCCCCGACCGGCTACTCCACGACCGTCTATGACAGCGACGGAAACGCCATCCAGAAGCTGGCCGCATCGGGCGCCAACCGGGAATATGTCACTCTGGGCCAGATTCCCAAGGACGTTCAGAACGCTTTCATCGCCATCGAGGACGCCCGCTTCTATGAGCATAACGGTGTCGATATCCGGGGAATCCTCCGGGCCGGCTTTACCGGTCTGACCCAGGGCGGCCGCATGCAGGGCGCCAGCACCATCACCCAGCAGCTCTTAAAGAACAATTATTTCTCCACCTGGACCTCGGAGAAGACCTTCCGGGATTCCCTGGAGCGGAAAATCCAAGAGCAGTACCTGGCCGTTCAACTGGAGAAGATCACCTCCAAACAGACCATTCTGGAGAATTATCTTAATACAATAAATTTAGGCCAGAACACACTTGGTGTGCAGGCCGCATCCCAGCGCTATTTTAATAAGAATGTCGGCGAACTGAACCTTTCCGAGGCAGCGGTCATTGCCGCCATCACCCAGAACCCGACCCGCTACAATCCGATCTCCAATCCGGATCAGAATGCAGTCCGAAGGAAACAGGTCTTAAAGGACATGCTGGACCAGGGCCTGATCAAGAAGTCCCAGTACGAGGAGGCTCTGAACGACAACGTCTATGAGCGGATTCAAAATGCCAACAACGCCGCATCCGATGATTCGGTAAACTCCTATTTTGTGGACGCTCTGACCGATGAGGTCATCGATGATCTGGTCAGCAAGCTCGGCTACACCGAGACCCAGGCCTATCAGAAGCTCTATGCCGGCGGCCTGAAAATCTACTCCACCCAGAATACCAAATTCCAGGAGATCGCCGAAAACGAGATCAACAATCAGGACAATTACGGCTTCCAGCCCAAGGTTTCCTTCTCCTATGCCCTGACCGTGACCAAGGCAGACGGAACCTTTGAAAACTACAGCAGCCAGACCCTCCTGAACTACTTCCGCCAGACCAAGGACCCCAACTACTCCATCAACTACAATAGCCAGGAGGAAGCTCAGGCATCCATTGATGAATATAAGGCGGCCATTTTGAAGGATGGTGACACCATCGCTCCGGGCAACGAGTCCGTAACCTTCACCCTCCAGCCCCAGGCAGCGGCAACCATCATCGACCAGAAGACCGGAAAGGTTCTTGCCCTGGTCGGCGGCCGCGGGGACAAAAACGCCAGCAAGACCCTGAACCGGGCGGTCAATATCACACGACAGCCTGGGTCTACATTTAAAATACTGGCCGTCTATGCGCCGGCACTGGATGCGGGCGGCAAGACCCTGGCCTCGGTCGAGGACAATGCGCCTACAACCTACGCTTCCTCGGACAAGCAGATTCGAAACTCCAACGGCCGCTACACCGGTTTCACGACCTTCCGGGAAGCCATCAAAAACTCGATCAACGTCGTCGCCGTCAAGGCTCTGACCGAGATCGGAACCAGCCTTGGCTACCAGTACGTCCAGGATTTCGGCATCTCCACCCTGACCAGCGGCGATAACAACCAGACCCTGGCCATCGGCGGTATCACAAAGGGCGTCACCACCCTTGAGCTCTGCGGAGCCTACGCCACTATCGCAGACTCCGGCCTCTACCACAAGCCGACCTTCTATACCAAGATCGAAGACAATGACGGAAATGTCATCCTGAATAACGAAAGCACCCAGTCAGCCGAGGGCACAAGGGTTATCAAGGATTCCACGGCCTGGCTTCTGACCAGTGCCATGCAGGATGTCATGACGAGCGGTACCGGTGTCCGGGCCAATCCTTCCACCATCACGGTTGCCGGAAAAACCGGAACCACCAACGACAGCCGCGATACTCTGATGGCCGGATTCAGCCCCTACTACACCCTGACCGTCTGGGGCGGCTACGATGACAATACGCCGCAGTCCACCACCACCTATTCCAAGAATATCTGGCGGAATATCATGAAGCAGATCAATGACGGCCTGACCGATCCGGGTTTCCCTATGCCTTCGGACATTGTCCAGGCTTCGGTCTGCTCCGAATCCGGAAAGCTCCCGGTTGACGGCGTCTGCAATGCCGATCCCCGCGGCGACAAGACCATCAACGAGTATTTCGCCAAGGATACCGTTCCGACCGAGACCTGCGACCACCACATCAAGGTCAAGATCTGCCTGGCATCCGGTCTCCCGGCCGGTCCTTACTGCCCGGCAGAACAGGTGGAGGAGAAGGTCTTCGTCACCGGCGGAAGCCAGGGAACCGAGGAGTCGCAGTATCTGATCGATGATGCCACCCTTCAGAAGACCTGTAACGTCCACACCCAGCCGACCATCACCGTGCCGGATATCAATATCACGACCGAGGGCCAGGCCGGAACTGGGGAGGCTTCTTCCGGAGCATCCGGGACATCCTCCGGAGCAGGAACAACATCGGGAGGAGCCGCTTCCGGCGGTGGAACGAATCCAACCAAGTCTTCCACAGCTGCTGGTTCTTCCGAGAAATCAACTGCAGGTAATACCGCCACAAGGACAGAATAAGCTGCCGGGTACCAGAAGATCTACTGAAGAATCGACCACAGGCCGTTTTTTCACACAAGCCAGCAAAGCTGCCGGGAACTTGTTTCTATAAAAAAATACTTCAGAGTCAGCCAGAAGCTTTCTCTGAAGTATTTTTTTGAAAACTTAAATTCCGAAGCCTTTCAGCCTCACACCTCAAACAGCATATCTCCGTAGCTCGGCATAGGCCACTTGTCCTTGTCGACGATCATTTCCAGAGCATCGACTGGCTTTCTCAGATCCGCCATGGCAGACTCTACAGTCTGATAATAGTAGCGGGCCCGCTTCTGATGGTCCTTGATTTCCATACCGGCGGAGACATCCTTCTCCAGAGCATCCAGGGCTTCCCTGGTCTGGCAGAGTAGATCATCGGTCTTCTTCAAAAGATCCGACTGGGTCTTCGGCACGAAGCCTGCAGCCTTCTGGATCTCATTGATGGAAGAAGCAAGCTCGGTCTCATAGCCGATCACAGCCGGGATGATCTGCTTTCCGGCCATATCCAGCATGGTTTTGGCCTCGATATTGACCTTCTTGGCATAGGTATCGTACTCAATATCCTCACGGGACTCGAGTTCGGCCCGGTTGAAGACATGGAACTTTTCGAAGGTAGCAACAGTCTTCTCCGTAGTCAGAGCCGGGATGGCATCGACCATGGACTGAATGTTGGGCAGACCGCGGCGCTGGGCTTCCTTGACCCATTCCTTAGAATAGCCGTCTCCGTTGAAGACGATTCTCTGGTGCTTGATAGCCAGATCCTTGATCAGGTCATGGATAGCCAGGTTGAAGTCATCGGCATTCTCCAGGATATCACAGGCATCGGAGAAAGCCTCTGCAACGATGGTATTTAAGACAATATTGGGCTCGCCGACCGAATCCTCCGATCCGACCATACGGAACTCGAACTTGTTTCCGGTGAAGGCGAAAGGTGAGGTCCGGTTACGATCCGTGGCATCCTTCATGAAATCAGGAAGAGAAGCCACACCGGTCTTCATTTTCTTACCGGAAATGGAGTGCGTAGCGGAACCAGTGCTGATCAGCTGGGCCAGGACATCATCCAGCTGGTCGCCCAGATAGATACTGATGATTGCCGGCGGTGCTTCAGAGCCGCCCAGACGGTGGTCGTTTCCGACATCGGCAGCAGACTCTCTCAAGAGATCCGCATGATTGTCGACAGCGGCCAGAATGCAGCAGAGAACCAGAAGGAACTGGAGGTTCTCGTGCGGAGTCTTGCCCGGATCCAGGAGGTTGATGCCGTCATCAGTTACCAGAGACCAGTTGTTGTGCTTGCCGGAGCCGTTGACGCCGTCGAAGGGCTTCTCATGAAGCAGGCACTGCAGGCCGTGGCGGTTGGCTACCCGGCGCAGGGTTTCCATGATCATCTGGTTATGGTCAACGGCGATATTGGCGTCCTCGTAGATAGGAGCCAGCTCGTGCTGTCCCGGAGCGACCTCGTTATGCTCGGTCTTGGCAGGTACACCCAGCCGCCAGAGCTCCTTGTCCGCATCTCTCATAAAGGAAGCGATACGGGCGGGAATGGTACCGAAATAGTGGTCGTCCATTTCCTGACCCTTGGGAGGCATGGCTCCGAAAAGGGTCCGTCCGGTATAGACCAGGTCCTTCCGCTTGAGGAAGTTCTCCCGGTCAATGATGAAATATTCCTGCTCGACACCGACCGAAGGGGTGACATAGTGAGAGGTCTGATTTCCGAACATGCGGAGGAGGCGAATGGCCTGGCTGCTGATGGCTTCCATGGAACGAAGAAGCGGAGTCTTCTGATCCAGAGCCTCGCCCGTATAGGAACAGAAGGCCGTCGGAATGCAGAGAACCGCACCGGACTCATCATGACGGACAAAGGCCGGTGACGAGCAGTCCCAGGTGGTATAGCCTCTGGCTTCGAAGGTTGCTCTCAGGCCTCCGGAAGGGAAGCTGGACGCATCCGGCTCTCCTTTAATAAGCTCTTTTCCGGAGAAGCTCATCAGGACCTTGCCGCTCGCATCCGGAGCAGTGATAAAGGAATCGTGCTTCTCGGCCGTAACTCCGGTCAGAGGCTGGAACCAGTGGGTGTAGTGGGTGGCACCCTGTTCAATGGCCCATTCCTTCATTTCATGTGCAACAACATCCGCGGTCTCGAGATCCAGATCCTTACCCAGGCGGATGGTTTCCTTCAGTTTCTGATAGGTTTTCTTGGGGAGGCGGGCCCGCATGACTTCGTCATTGAAGACGCTTTCCCCGAAAATGTCAGAGACATTGAAGTATTCTTTATCTTCCATTTGTTTTTCCTTCTAAAAAACAAAAGAGGATGCACCGACTGGAACATCCTCTATTGAATCAGGCTGACAGAAGCTCTGTCAGCTGACATATTCTCTTATATTCAGGCCTTGTCCTTGGAACCGAAGAGCTCGATCTTCTCCTTGACTTCCTGGCAGATTGCTTCATAGCCCGGAAGAAGAAGCTTACGAGGATCATAGCCCTTGCCCTGCTTATCCTTGCCTTCTTCGATGTACTTACGAGTTGCGGCTGCGAATACCAGCTGGCACTCAGTGTTTACATTTACCTTGGATACGCCAAGGGTGATGGCCTTCTTGACCTGATCATCAGGGATTCCGGAACCGCCGTGAAGAACCAGAGGCATATCGCCGGTCTTCTGCTGGATGGCATCCAGTGTCTCGAAGGAAAGTCCCTTCCAGTTTGCCGGATAGATACCATGGATATTACCAATACCTGCAGCCAGCATATCAACGCCCAGATCAGCGATTCTCTTGCACTCGTCCGGATCAGCGCACTCGCCCATACCGATGACGCCGTCTTCCTCGCCGCCGATGGCACCAACTTCAGCCTCGATGGACATTCCATTGTCATGAGCCAGCTTTACGAGTTCCTTGGTCTTCTCAACGTTCTCTTCGATGTCGTAGTGAGAACCGTCGAACATAATGGAGGAGAAACCAACCTCAACGCACTTCTTGGCTCCTTCGTAAGTACCATGATCCAGATGAAGAGCTACAGGAACGGTGATTCCAAGAGTCTCATCCATTGCACGGACCATAGCTGCTACGGTAGCAAAGCCTGTCATGTACTTGCCGGCACCCTCGGATACACCAAGGATGACAGGGGAGTTCATTTCCTGAGCAGTATTGAGAATTGCCTTGGTCCACTCCAGGTTATTGATATTGAACTGGCCGACTGCATAATGACCAGCCTTGGCCTTTTTCAGCATCTCAGCAGCAGAAACGATCATAATAATCTCCTTCCAAAATAATCTACTAAGAATTATTAAATTGATACATCGACAGAATACCGCTTTTTCCGGCACACTCTGTCTAAGCTATTATAGAGCAAAGGAATTTAGGCTTCAACCATAATTTCCAGAGCCTTGTGACAGAGACTGACCTCAGAGACCTTCTGTGTCCCGCCATACTCGCCGTCCAGAGTCCAGGACACATCCTCACCCGCCGTAAGCTTGAGATTTGAGGTCTGGAAGGAATAGAGCATATCCGAATCCCTCCGTCCGGTCTGCAGACAGTTTAAAACTTCGGCCAGCTCGATCGGATTCTTTGGCATCCGAATGAGGGTCACCTCGAAGAGGCCGTCATTTAAGCTGACATCCTGGGGCACCATCTGACGGAATCCGCCGATGGAGTTGGAATTGGAGATCATACCGTAGATGAACTCGTCATACATGACATTGCCGTCATATTCGACCTGCATACGGTAAGAAGGCACGTCCCGAAGCTGCTTGGCACCCTCGAGAATATAGGCCAGATGGCCGAGGTTATTCTTCATGTCCTGAGGGGTCGAATAGGAAACCTCGGTAAAGATACCGAAGGCTGCCACGTAGACAAAATGCCGGTCGTTAAAGGAACCGATATCCACCGGATAGGGCTTTCCGCTGACTGCAATCTCTGCAGCTTTGGTCATGTCCTTGTCAATGCCGAGGGAATTTCCGAAATCGTTGGTGGATCCGGCCGGAATGTAACCGATCGGAATCTTGACCGGCGACTGCATCATGCCGGATACGACTTCATCGAGAGTGCCATCACCGCCGCTGCAGACGATCCGGTCGAACTCTATGGCCCGTTCCTTTGTAACCTCGATGGCATCCCCCTGACTCTGGGTCGTATGAACCGTCACGTCAAAGCCGGCCTTGACCATGATGTCAAGGATCTCCGGCAGACAGGCACGGATCTGGCCCTTGCCTGATCTGGGATTAAAAATAAACAGAAGTTTTTTCATTCGCCTCTGCCCTCCGGAAACTTAAGCGGTCAGGAACTTTTCCATGGCGTCTACAGCATCGGACTCATCCTGTCCCTCTGCAGAAACCGTAACCTTGGATCCGGTGGTCAGTACCAGGCTCATCATACCCATAATGGACTTTGCATTGACCTTCTTGTTTCCGATCTCAAAGTAAACCTGACTCTGATACTGATTTGCCAGCTGTACCAGATGTGCAATGGGTGTTGCTTCTGTTGAATTTGCCATCTGAACAACTACTTCCTTTTTCATCACAGTTTTCCTCCTGCTTTCTAATCTCATCAGCAACTGCTCCGATCCTTCGGAGTCTGTGGTTCACGCCGGACTTGCCGACAGGCGGGTCCATCATCCGGCCAAGCTCCAGAAGAGAAGCATCCGGATGTAAGAGGCGGAGCTCTGCGGTTTCCCGCAGCTTACCGGACAGAGAGCCTAGGCCCCTGGTATCCCGGATCAGTTCAATGTCCCGCACTTCTCTTACGGCGGCTTCCACCATTTTTCCTATATTTGCCGTCTCGCAGTTGACCTTGCGGTTGACGGCATTATTCATGTCCTTTCGGATACGAATATTCTCAAAATCCAGCAATGTGACCGATGCCTCCATAATATTCAGCATATCGGAAATCTCATTGCTTTCCTTCAGGTAGACCACGGTACGTCCCTGACGTGCCACAGTCTTCCCGTGCAGATCAAAGGTCTCCATTACGGAAACGATCTGTCTGGCCTGGGCCGGATTCCTGGCGGCTATCTCAAAATGATAGCTCTTGTTCGGATCCGAGATGGATCCGCCTGCCAGAAAACAGCCTCTTAAATAGGCTCGTTTTTCTTCCCATCCCTCGATCAGGCCATTTTCAATCAGGCCCTGTCCCATGGGGTGGTGGAGGATGTCCAGAAGCTTTTCAGCCTTGGGACCGGTCAGGATGATGCTGTCGGTATCGGATGTCTCATCCTTAAAATTAATGAGCTTGTCCAGAAGACTCAGGATCCGATCCCGAAGTCCGGTCTGGTCGGTTCGGAAGGTGATGCTGTGACTTTCATGGAAAGTCTCCTGCTGAGGCTCCTTCGAGTCGCCACTGGATGCACTGCCTGGGGCTTCCTTCGAATCACCTGCAAAAGCGCCGTCCGAAACTTTCTTCGAAGCTTCCTTCGAACCAGGAATCACTCTCACTTCTCCAAGGAAAGAAAAAATTCCCGCCAGTTCCGCGGTCTGGCAGGCCCGATCCTTTGGAAAGCGGCCCAGAAGCTCCTGCTTTAAGTCCGATGAATAGGACAACTATTTGCCGATCTTACGGTCCTTATCGATGTCGCGGTGTTCGATTTTCAGACCATAATGCTCCGAATGCTTGGAAAGCCTTTCGTAAAGCTCATTCGCCAGGGTCACGGACCTGTGCTTTCCGCCCGTGCAGCCGATCGCAATCACGAGAGAATTCTTGCCCTCCCGGATGTAATTGGGAATCAGAAACTGCATCAGATCATCCAGCTTGTTTAGAAATTCGACAGACTGAGGATATTTCATGACAAAGTCCTGAATGGGACGGTCATTTCCGGTCAGAGGCCGAAGCTTCAGATCGTAATAAGGGTTGGGGAGAAAACGCACGTCAAAAACCAGATCCGCATCCTCCGGGATTCCATACTTGAATCCAAAGGACAGGACCATGATATTCATGCTCTTGTAATCCTGTTTTTCAACGAAGATTTTGGTGATTTCTTCCTTCAGTTCCCTGGTCAGAAGGTTCGACGTATCAATGATATGATCTGCCCTCTCCCTGAGAAATGTAAGGCGCTGCCTTTCTTCCCGGATTCCCGTCTGAATTCGTTCCTCTTTCGAAAGCGGATGATTCCGCCGGGTTTCCTTGTAGCGCTTTAAAAGAACCTCGTCACTGGCATCCAGAAAAAGGATTTCAACCTGCTTTCCGTCCTGTTTTAATTCATCCAGGATACCTTCGAGCTGGTCTAACTTTTTTCCCGACCGGATATCAATACCGACGGCCACCTTCTGGTCCTTTTCGGCCTGTTCCAGATCCACGAAACTCTTCAGAAGCGGAATGGGCAGATTGTCGACGCAGTTATAGCCGATATCCTCAAGAATCTTGAAGGCTGTGCTTTTACCTGAGCCCGACATACCTGTAAGAAGAAGTAATCCCATACCAGTCCCTCATAAATCTAAACATCTCTTATTTTAACGGCTTAGCCTCTGTGAAAATGAATAATTAATCGTCTATTTTATTAAGAATATTATGCAAAAGTACGATTTATTACGATTCAGAATCCTGATTTCATACATTCTAATCTGGAATTGCTAAATTCATCTACTGTTTCACCCGAATTTCATTCCCACAGTATTCTCTTCTGCGAAGCATCCAACCAAGCGCACCTCCGGCTCCAGCTTCACCCGGAACTTGTCATACACCGTCTCCTGCACATGACGGATCACCGCCAGCACATCGGCTGCGCTCGCATTGGAAAGATTGATGACAAATCCAGCGTGTTTCTTCGAGACCTCGGCGTCGCCGACCCGGTAGCCCTGGAGGCCCGCATCCTGGATCAGCTTTCCGGCGAAATAGCCTTCCGGCCGCTTAAATGTAGACCCCGCGCTTCCGTATTCCAGAGGCTGCTTTTCTCTCCGCCTCTGATTGTAGTCAGAAGAAACCGCAGCGATTTCCTCGGGATCCTTGGAATTCAAATGGAAATGTGCGCCGACCACGATCCGTTCCTGGCCTTCGGGATCTTCCATAAAGGCACTGTGACGGTAGGACAGGTTCAGCTCCTCCGCAGGAATTTCCTTGAATCTTCCATCCGGAAGCAGAACCCGGACTGAGGTCAGGACGTCCCTGATTTCTCCGCCGTAGGCACCGGCATCCATGAAGACAGCTCCGCCGACTGAACCCGGAATGCCCGAAGCAAACTCAAGGCCAGACAGGCAGGCATCCAGTGCCGCATGATAGGCCGCTGCCATGGAGGTTCCGGCCATGACATAGAGGTCTTCATTTTCGACCCTGCTGCCCTTGAGTCGTCCCATACTGACGACGACACCTGGGATTCCCAGATCGCCGACCAGAAGATTGCTGCCGTTTCCCAGAAGGAAATAAGGAAGCTTCTCCGCACGGATCCACTTCATGATTTCCGCCAGATCCGATTCCTTATCCGGCTGACAGAAGACCTCTGCCGGTCCGCCGATCCGGAAAGTTGTATGTTTTTTCATTGGTTCTTCCAGAAGGATGGCATCCTCCGGAATCCGTTTTTTTAAGCGGAACAGGGCCTCCGAAGAGACCCTACTGCCCCGCTGATTTTTTAATTCACTCATATCAGGTTTTCCTTATTACATTTCGGTCATCATCAGACGCTCGGTCCTCGTGATTGTCCCCTGTCTCACCGGAGACAATCTTCCGGTCTGAATGGTCTTACCGATTCAGCTTAGTCTTCCTTCAGGAAAGCCATGTAACCCTTGTAGGCTTCGTAGAGGTCGACCTTACTGATGATCTCCCAGGGGGAATGCATGGACAGAACGGCAACGCCGCTGTCGATGACCTTCATGTCATAGTTACCCAGAATGTAGGCGATGGTTCCGCCGCCGCCCTGGTCTACCTTTCCAAGCTCAGCGGTCTGCCAGGAGACATCGTTCGAATCGAAGATCTTCCGGATCTCTGCCATGTATTCCGCAGAAGCATCGTTACTTCCGGACTTGCCCCGGGCGCCGGTGTACTTGTTGATGACCAGGCCGCGGCCGAAGTAGGCGCTGTTGTTCTTCTCCATAACGGAGGGATAGTTGGGATCGAAGGCTGCGCTGACGTCAGAGGACAGAGCGCGGGAATTCCGCATGCAGCGGCGGACGGAGACATTGGAGTCCTTACCAAGCATAGCCAGAATCTCGGCAACCGTATCTTCATAGAAAGTGGACTGCATACCGGTTGCGCCGACCGAACCGATCTCTTCCTTGTCTACGAGCAGGCAGGCATAGGTCTTCTCGCCCGGCTCGACATCCAGGATGGCCCGGAAGGAAGGATAAGCGCAGGACCGGTCATCGTGGCCATAGCCCATGATCATACTGCGGTCAAAGCCGTAGTCACGGGCAGCGCCAGCCGGAGTAACCTCGATTTCAGCAGAAAGGAAGTCCTCTTCCTCGATGCCGTACTTGTCCTTTAAGATGCGGAGAATGTTCTTCTTCACCAGATCCTTCTTCTCCTCGCCGGCAGCTGCCTCATCCAGAGGAATGGAGCCGATCAGGACATTCAGATCCTCGCCCTCGACAACCTTGCTTCCGTCCTTCTTCATCTGATCAGCGGACAGATGGATCAGAAGATCGCTGACACCGAAGACCGGATCCCTGGGGTCCTCGCCGATATTTACGGTCACCTTGGAGCCGTCCTTCTTGGCGATCACGCCGTGCAGAGCCAGAGGCAGGGTCACCCACTGGTACTTCTTGATGCCGCCGTAATAATGGGTATCCAGAAATGCCATGTCGGTATCCTCATAGAGAGGGTTCTGCTTTAAGTCCATGCGGGGGCTGTCGATGTGGGCGCCCAGGATGGCAAAGCCCTTCTCCGGGTTCTCCCGGCCGATGACAAAGAGAGACACTGCCTTGCCGTAATTGCTGCGGTAAACCTTGTCTCCGGCTTTCAGAGTCTCACCGTCCCTGATCAGCTGATCCAGATCGCGGAAGCCGGCCTTCTTCGCCTCCTCGATAAAGAAGCCGGCGCACTCCCGCTCCGTCTTATGCTCTGAAAGAAAGAGGCGGTAATCCTCTGCAAAATCATAAACCTTCTGTCTCTTTTCACCTTCCGGGTACTTTGCCCATGCATTCTTACGTTCCATCTTACTTCATGTCCTTTCTGTTTAGTTAAATATAGACCAAAGGCAAACTCACTCGTCCTCTTCCTGGTCTCCTCCGGCCGCGATATTGGCCTGCACTCTGCGGTAAAGCTCCTGGGCAGCATTGTAGCCCATCTTCTTCTGTCTGTGGTTGACCGCAGCGGTCTCGCAGATGACCGCCAGGTTCCGGCCGGGCCGGATGGGCAGGCTGTGGCAGATGACCTTGTGGCCCAGGATATCGATATATTCATCCTGGAGACCCAGCCGGTCATACTCGGCACCAGGCACATATTCCTGCAGCTTGATGACGAGGTCAATGCTGGTCTTTTCCTTGACACACTCAACACCGTAGAGAGACTTGACGTCGATAATACCAATGCCTCGAAGCTCGATCAGGTACTGGGTGGTAGCGGGCGAGGTTCCCATCAGGGTGTGCTCATTGACCGCGCGGATCTCGACGACATCATCGGCAACCAGACGATGGCCGCGTCGGATCAGCTCCAGAGCCGCCTCGGACTTACCGATTCCGCTTTCGCCAATGATCAGAAGACCTTCACCGTAAACATCGACCAGTACTCCGTGAATGGTCTTCATGGGAGCCAGCTCCCCGTTCAGAAGGTAGATCAGCTCGGCCATGAATTCGGAGGTCCCGCGGTCGGTTCCCAGCAAAGGTACATCGTATTTGTAGGCCAGATCCAGGACCTCGGGCTCCGGCTTGAAGCCCCGGCAGTAGATGACGCCGGGAATCTGGTGGGACAAAAAGACATCCCAGGTCGAGACCTTCTCCTCAATGGACTTCTTGTTCATATAGGCATGTTCCACGGAACCGATCAGCTGCAGCCGGTCCTTCTCGAAATGTTCATAGAAACCGTTGAGCTGAAGTGCCGGACGGTTGACATCGGGAATGATGACCTTATGCTTGGTCAGATCAATCTTGTCCGTGAAATTAACGAGATGCATCTTGTCAACAATTTTTGAAAGTTTTGCTCCTGCCATATGTCGCCCCCTTTAGCGGCCAAATCGCTAGTTCACACTTCTGTTATCATACCTTTCCCGCAGGAAATCTGCAAGATAGGCGGGTCTTACTCGGTTTTATGAAGAAATTCATACACCGACTCCGCGGCCTTGGCATTCATCTCCGGAATCTTCTCCAGATCCTCGACAGAAGCCGCCTTCAGAGCCTCTGCGCTCTCAAAGTTCCGCATCAGAGCCTTCCTGCGGGCCGGGCCTATATTTGGAATGTCATCCAGGAAAGAATGAATCTGGGCCTTGCCCCGGAGGGACTTGTGATAGGTGATGGCGAAGCGGTGGGCCTCGTCCTGCAGGCGGGTGATCAGGCGGAAGGCCTCCGAATGCCGGTCCATGGGGATCTCGACATTGTGGAAATATAGACCTCTCGTCCGATGGTGGTCATCCTTTACCATGCCGCAGACCGGAATATCCAGGCCCAGCTCGTCAAGCACCTCAAGCGCGATATTGACCTGGCCCCGGCCACCGTCCATCATGATCACATCCGGAAAACGGGTGAAGGATCCGGTCTCGGGCTCCAGGCCCTTTTCCTCCAGTTCCTTCTGCTCCTCCAGGCCATGGGTGAAGCGGCGGGTCAGGACCTCCTTCATGGAAGCATAATCATTGGGGCCGGAAACCGTCTTGATCCGGAACTTCCTGTAGTCGGACCGGAGCGGCTTGCCCTTCTCGAAGACCACCATGGAGCCGACCGACTGGAAACCGTTGGTATTGGAAATATCGTAAGCCTCCAGGCGGCTGACATTCTTCATATGAAGAAGTCCGGAAAGTTCCTTCATGGCGCCGATGGTCCGGCCTTCTTCCTTCTTGATCCGCTCCTTGTCCTGAACCAGGACCTGCTCGGCATTCCTCTGGGCCAGCTGGACAAGCTTTGACTTCTGACCCCTCTGGGGAACCCGGAGGTAGACCCTATTGCCCCGTTTCTCGGTCAGCCATTCCTCGATCAGCTCCCGGTTGGGGAGGTCCTGAGGGAGGAAAATCTCCTTGGGAATGACCGGCGTTCCGGCGTAGAACTGCTGGACAAAGGCCTCCAGCTCCTCGGCCTCGGAATCATCCTCGGACAGACTTAAGAAGAAATGGTCTCGTCCCAGCATCTTTCCGCCCCGGATAAAGAAAATCTGAACGACCGCGTCCTCATCCTGGCGGGCCATGGCGATGATATCCTGGTCCTCGTCTCCGGTCTGGGTGATCTTCTGCTTCTCGACGCAGGCCTCGACCGAATGAATGAGGTCCCGGTAGTGGGCCGCTTTCTCAAAATCCAGCTCGGCTGCCGCATCCTGCATCTTCTTGGTCAGATCTTCGATGATTGGCTTGTCGTTTCCATTCAGGAATTCTACGGCCCGGTCTACATTTTGCCGATAGGCCTCCTTGGAGACCTGGCCGGTGCAGATGCCGTCGCAGAGCTTCATGTGATAGTTGAGACAGGGACGGTCCTTGCCGAAATCGCGCGGAAAAACCCGGTTGCAGTTTCGGATTTTGAAGACCTTCTGGACCAGATCGATGGTCTCGCGGACAGCGTTGCCCGAAGTGAAGGGGCCGAAATAGCGGCTTTTGTCCTTCAGGACCCGGCGGGCGAAAAGCACGCGCGGGTAGTCCTCGCCCAGGGTCACGCGAATGTAGGGGTAGGTCTTGTCGTCCCGGAGCATGGTGTTGTACTTGGGCCGGTGCTCCTTGATCAGGTTGGACTCAAGAACCAGGGCCTCAAGCTCGCTGTCAGTGATGATGTATTCGAAGTGGTCGATGTGCTCAACCATCTGCTTCTTCTTGATGCCCTCGTCATGACTGGCCTGAAAATACTGGTGGACCCGCTTGGTCAGGGACTTGGCCTTGCCCACGTAGATGATGGCATCCCGGCTGTCATGCATAATATAGACCCCCGGCTGGTCGGGGAGCTTTTTCAATTCTTCCTGTATATCGAACATGGAATACCTCGGTTTGTATGGTTCAAAAAAGGGCCGTGAAAACTCACAGCCCCTCTGATTTCATTGAAATTCTTGGATTTACATATTCTGTCCGTTATTGGGATCCTGCCAGTTGCTGGTCTGGTTCGGCTGGTCCTGATTCACCGGTCTCTGCTGACCCTGACTCGCCTGCCCCTGGCTGTTATTCACATTTCCGAAGGACCTTGCCATCTCCGCCTCATCGGCAGGTGGTGCCTCCCGGCCTTCCTTCTGGCCTGCCAGGAAATCATCGCTGTCCGGTTCCTTGGTGTCTTCACCGACGTCGCCGGAATTTTCTCCCATATGATTGACTTCATCAACGGAATTTCCGTTCTCATCGGTCTCGACCGGAGCCGGTTCTTCAATGCCCTTCATCTTGCTGAAGATCTGCATGAATTCCTTACCGGTAATGGTCTCACGGCTGTAGAGATATCCCGCGATATGATCCAGGATGTCCCGGTTTTCCTTCAGGAGACGGATTGCTTCATCATAGGAATCCTGAATAATCTCACGGACTTCCTCATCAATCTCGGCTGCGGTGTCATCCGCACACTCCATGGAAGCACGGCCTTCCAGATACTGGCTCTTAACCGTAGCCAGACCCATCATTCCGAACTTCTTGGACATGCCGAAACGGGTAATCATGTTGCGGGCTATATTTGTCGCCTGCTCGATATCATTGGAAGCACCGCTGGTCGGAGACTCGAAGATCAGCTCCTCTGCAGCACGGCCGCCCATCAGGGTAACGATCTTGGCAAGGAGTTCATCCTTGGTCTGCAGATACTTCTCCTCTTCCGGAGTCTGCAGGGTATATCCCAGAGCACCCATGGTTCTCGGCACGATCGTGATCTTCTGAACCGGCTCGGTATTCTTCTGAAGCGCGGTAACCAGAGCATGTCCAACCTCATGATAGGAGACGATTTTCCGCTCCTTGTCGGACATGACGCGGTCCTTCTTTTCCTTGCCGCCGACAGCGACAAGCTCGAAGGCTTCAAAGAGATCCGACTGGTTGACATACTGGCGGCCTTTCTTGACCGCATTAATGGCAGCCTCGTTAATGATATTGGCCAGATCCGATCCGACCAGGCCGGCCGTAGCCAGAGCCAGAGCGTGCAGATCAACGGTATCATCCATAGGAACATCCTTGGAATGCACCTTCAGGGTATCTTCACGACCTTTCAGGTCCGGACGGTCAACGATAATCCGACGGTCAAAACGGCCCGGACGAAGCAGGGCCTTATCCAGAACCTCCGGACGGTTGGTTGCGGCCAGGATCAGGATACCCTTGCTGGAATCAAAACCATCCATTTCTGCAAGCAGCTGATTCAGAGTCTGCTCACGCTCGTCATTTCCGCCGCCGTAAGCACCGTCACGGGACTTACCAATGGCATCGATCTCATCGATGAAAATAATGCAGGGAGCCTGCTTCTGTGCTTCCTTGAAGAGGTCACGGACACGGGATGCGCCGACGCCGACGAACATCTCGACGAAATCCGAACCTGCCAGAGAGAAGAAAGGCACACCGGCCTCGCCGGCAACGGCCTTTGCCAGAAGGGTTTTACCGGTTCCGGGAGGGCCTACAAGTAAAGCACCTTTGGGAAGCTTCGCTCCGATTGCCGTATATTTCTTCGGATTCTTCAGGAAATCAACGACCTCCTGAAGGGATTCCTTGGCTTCATCCTGTCCGGCAACATCCTTGAAGGTGACGCCGGTCGACTTCTCGACGTAGACCTTGGCATTGGACTTTCCGACGCCCAGGACGCCGCCGCCCGAGCTTCCGCCCATCCGCCGCATGGCGAAGGCGAAGATGCCCCAGAGAATCAGAAGCGGCAGGACAAAGGAGAGAATGTTGTAGACAATCGCGCCGGTCGAACTGGTCGGCTTCTCTACGATCTTCACGTCCTGCTTCTTTAGAAGAGGCAGAAGATCCTGGTCCTCCACCAGATAGTTGGTGTAATAGGTCACATCGACGGACTGGCCGGTCAGCTCATAGAGGGTGTTCCTCGATGAGTCGTTGCTTTTGGTCAGATCCGAATCCGCCCCGTCCTTCAGAGTAAACTGAATCTGATGATTCGAGAAGGTAACGGATTTGATTTTCCCATCCTCAAGCTCGCTGTAGAACTTGGAATAAGAAACTTCCTGCTGGGAACCTGTACTCACGCTGCTGTAGATCATCGTCGTGATGAAGATGGCAATCAGAGTGAACAGGATAAACATAAAAATCGGCTGCCGCCGATTGTTGTCCCCGTTGTTATTTCCTCCATTGTATGGAGGACGATTTTGATTTTCGTCCATTCGGGCCTCCATTCTTAGGCTGTACTTCCTAATTATATGAAAAGAATCTGCGAAAAGCAACGCGCCCGAAGCCTTTCCGCAGATTCTTCATAATTTTTTCATTTTTGCCTGAAGGCGCGATCAGAAGATGTGAGTGTCAAAAGTGCCTTTTGACACTCACTTATGATTACGCGTGGTTTCGTTGCTTCGCAACTCCCACCACGCTGCCACATTCGACATTGTCGTGACGCATACGCGCCACTTCATGTCTCATGTGGGGCAGTGTCAACAAGTCTTGCCACCACTTGCATGCTTTGCATGCGTGGTGGCAGACTTTTGACGCTGTAATCATCAGATAATCTTGGCCAGAAAACTCTTCAGCCTCTCGCTCTCCGGATGATCGAAGATCTGATCCGGGCTGCCCTCTTCGACGATCTTGCCGTCCGCCATAAAGACCACATGATCGGCCACCTCACGGGCAAATCCCATCTCATGGGTAACGACCGCCATGGTCATACCGCCCCTGGCCAGTTCCTTCATAACATCCAGAACCTCGCCGACCATCTCCGGATCCAGAGCCGAAGTCGGCTCATCGAAAAGCAGGATCTCCGGATCCATGCAGAGGGCCCGGACGATGGCGATTCTCTGCTGCTGGCCGCCGGACAGCTGTCTGGGATAGGAATCCGCCCGGTCCTCCAGATTGACTCTCTTCAGGAGCTCTCTGGCCTGCTTTTCCGCTTCTTCCTTTGATTTATGGAGAAGCTTCATGGGCGCCAGGGTCATATTTTCCAGAATGGTCATATTGGGAAAGAGATTAAAGTGCTGGAAGACCATGCCCATCTTCTGCCGGTGCTTGTTGATATTGATCTTGGGGTTTGTAATATCGACCCCGTCGACATCAATGCTGCCGGAGGTCGGGAATTCCAGAAGATTCAGGGACCGAAGCAGAGTGGACTTGCCGGAGCCCGAAGGTCCGATGATAACCAGAACTTCACCCTGATGGATATCAATAGAGACCCCGTCCAGAGCCTTGATTTCGCCGTTTTTATAATATTTCTTCAGGTCACGGACCTGAACCAGTACCTTATCGTTCATCGCGACGCATCCTCCTCTCCAGCTTGCCGCCGACATATTCCAGAAGCAGAACAGAAACGAGATAGATTCCGGCGATCAGGAAGAGCGGCATGAAAGGCTGATAGGTCGTGGACCGGATGATATCTCCGCCCTTGGTCAGATCCCGGATGCCGACGTATCCGGAAATGGAAGTTTCCTTAAAGAGGGTAATAAACTCGTTCATCAGAGCCGGGAAGACCGACTTGGTAACCTGGGGAATGATGACGTAACGAAGAGTCTGCACATAGCTGAAGCCCAGCGACCGTCCGGCCTCGAACTGGCCCTCGTCGATCGACATGACGCCGCCCCGGATGATCTCGGAGACATAGGCGCCCGAATTTAGACCGAAGGCGAAGATGGCGATAGGAACACCATTCTGGGCCATGGCGAAAATCAGGAAGTAGGAAATCATGAGCTGGATAACCGTCGGGGTACCGCGGATAACCGTGATATAGATCTTCGCGATGAAATTCAGAACGGCCAGAAGATAGTAGCTGAACCCGCCTCTCCGTTTCAAAGCTTCCTTATTCTTGTCGTAGGTTGCCCGGATCATGCCGCAGACAAAGCCAAGGATCACACCGATCACGGCCGAAAACAGGGTAATCAGAAGCGTTGCCCCGAAGCCGGAAAGGAGAAGCTTATAGCGGCCATTCTCAACGAAAGCCTGTATGAACTGGTCTTTTAAGCTCATAAAATGTCCTCTTTCTACACACGAAGACAAGGGCCGGCCACAGCCGTCCCCTGTCCTTATTTACACAATGCCCCGAATCGTCGAATTTCTTCTGGCTCTCGGACTTCTCGAATTCCCAGAAGTCTCCGGACTTCTCAGGCTCCTCGAATTTCTCAAGTTCCTTGGGCTCCTCGAATTCTCCGGAATCTCCGGATTCCTCGAGCATCTCATTCTGGTCTAAATTTAGACCAAATATAAACCGAATTCAAATCTGAATTTCTTTCAACAAATCCGGTAAATCTCATCATTCCCTGATATACTTGGCGATGATCCCTTCGATCATTCCTTAATATACTTAGCAATGATCTTGTCGATCGTTCCGTCATCCTTCAGATCCTTGAGCGCATCATTGATGTCACCCTTCAGATCACTGCCCTTCTTGACGCAGATCGCATATTCCTCATCTGCATAAGCGGAATCCAGAATCTTCAGTCCCTGGTTGGCAGCGACATAAGCCTTGGCCGGCTCGCTGTCGATGATAACGCAGTCAACCTTTCCGGAGATCAGAGCCTGTACGGCGGTCGGGCCGTCGTTGTACTTGATAACGGCATCTTCACCGTAATCATCACTTGCATAAATATCACCGGTCGTGCCCTGCTGAACGCCAATCTTGTTGTTCTTCGTGATGTCATCCACGGACTGAATCGTGGAATCCTCTTTTACGATAACAGACTGAACAGCCTTTGCATAAGGATCGGTGAAGTCAACATTCTTCTTACGATCCTCGGTAACGGTGATTCCGGCCATACCGAAATCATATTTGCCCTGCTGAACACCGGCGATGATGGAATCAAAGGAGACATCCTTGATCTCAAGCTTCTTGCCCAGCTTCTTTGCAATGGCATTCGCAATGTCGACGTCGATGCCGACGATCTTGTCATTGGAAACCGACTCATAAGGAGGGAAGGTTGCATTGGTCGCCATGACCAGGGTATCCTTCGAACTTGACTTAGAACCACAGGCGGTCAGTACGCCAAAAGCCAGAACCGCTGTCAGTGCAAGACTGACGATTTTCTTCATTTTCTTCATAATGTGCCTCTCTTCCATCCCATGTTCATCTGATAAATAAAGAATGTTATAAAATGGTGAATAAAGTTTTTTCTTTTCCCTGGTCAGATGAATAATTAACCATCTGACTCCGTGATACTATCATAATTATTCACTGTATGCAAGGGTAAATTGTATTTTTTATCACTTTATCCAAGATTTGTATGATTTACGAGAGATTTTTATATAATTATTCAAAAATCGGCTCGATTTTCTTATTTTTATCCACCATTTAGTCCGGTTTTAAATTTGAACTATTCATTTCAGCCGGCATTTGGCTTTGAATTTGGACTATACAATTCAACCGTGCAATTTGGCCTTCATTTCAAACAACAAGTCAGAAACCTTGTATGTCTCCAAGGAAATCTTGAATGGACATCGGGATTTGAGTTTTTCTTTGTAATCGATGTTTTGAAATCAGGTAAATCAGTAAGCAAACATCGGGATTCAAGTTTTTCCTTGAAATCCTCCGAAGTAATGAATAAAGTCAGCTGAATCCGATTAAATCAGCTTCAGAATTTAAAATTCCAAGTCAATAGTATTGTCAACAAGTACTCTAAAACAAGCCTATAAAGAGAAGCATTTATTTCGTCCGAAGCACACTCACTTCTCCTTCTTCGAAAACGAATCCCCGTACCCCCGGAAAATATTCTCCATCGTCCAGTACTCAGCCGGCTTCGTGTAATCCGTCGTTCCCGGATTGTGAGTCAGCTTGAAGACCGCGCAATTCTTCACTTCCACATTCCAGAAATTATGGAGCTCCTTGCCCTGGGCAACAACCAGCAGCGCATGAAGAATTCCGCCGTGGGTCCCGCAGAGAATGGTCCGCGGATCGTCGTCCGGATAGTCCTTTGCCAGCTTCTCCAGGAACTGCCTGGCCCGGTCCAGAATCTCCTCGTAAGTCTCGGCGCCCTCCGGCATCACGCACTTCTCCGGTGTCTCGAAGAAATCATGATGGAATTCCGGCGCCATCTTCCGCGCCTCCACGCCCTCGTAAGGTCCGAAGCAGAACTCGATCAGCAGGGGCTCTTCGATAAATTTAGACCGGTCGATACCGCTTGCGATTTCAACGGTCTCCTTGACTCGATCGAGGGGAGAAACCAGGATGCGGTCCGGCTTTATATTTGCCTTCTTTAAAAACTCTCCGGCGCCGGCCGCCATGGTGCGTCCGGTCTCGTTCAAGTGGGTATTGGTCCGGCCCTGCAGCATATGGTGGACATTCATGTCAGTCTGGCCGTGTCTGATGAAATAAATGGTTGCCATTTCTTAATCCTTTCTGTTATTCAGTCTGATTCTATCATCCGCTATGTTGAGTTTATATGGAAAAAATACACAAAAAAACAAGCAGAGAAGGGGGTCTCTGCTTGTGAAAGGGAATTGGTGACAATTCGCAACGCCACCTGTATATGAGGGGATATATGAGATAAAAACCGGTACCGTCGACACCTGAGCTTCATTCTGAAATGACAGTTCATATCTCTAATAAGGGGGGATGAGAAATGGTGTCTCATATATGGGTAGGGGGAGTAATATCAGCTACCGGTTTTTATTAGGTTTGTTCCAGGGCTTCCTCTTCGGGAACGTTCCCTGAAACTGTCTATATAATAGGCCCTGAATTTGAAACCTGCTTGCCAGATGAAAAAGTTTATTGGCCAAATCTTGCAAAATTCAGTCACATGTGCTATTTTTGCTTTATCTTATAGCGAATTTGCAAAATCAAAGTCGACAAAAAAGAATTAATTTGATCGAAAAATTGAATTGAAATAAGTAAGGAGACGTTCCCGATGTATGCGATCTATCAGAATAAACCCGATTTTGAAGTCTATGTAAAATCTGTTGAGCATGTACCGCCGCATCTGCACGAACCCATGGAGCTGGTCTATCTTCGGAGCGGAAGCATGGAAATCGGAAGCGGAACCAATCTCTTCCATATGGAGGCAGGCGATCTGGCCCTGATTTTTCCTCAGGTCATCCACCATTATCAGAATATGTCCGGCGAGGAAGGCCACGCCCTCTTCATCCACTCGACGGCCGACCACTGCCCGCCCTTCCGCGATGCGCTCGAGCGCTATACAGCTCAGGATCCGGTCATTCCCAAGGAGCGGGTTTCCGACGACATCATCCAGGCCCTGATCTGCCTGGAAAATCTCGACGACCGCCAGGTCTATCACGATGTCCTCATGGATTCCTATCTCCAGATCATTCTGGGCCGGATTTTTCCCATGTTTCACCTGGTGCAGAAGGATTCCATGGGAAGCGACGACCTGATCTACCGGACTGTCGAGTACATTGCCCGGAACCACACCCGAGAAGTGACCCTGACCTCCATGGCAAAGGACCTCTACGTCAGTCCCTACGCCCTGTCAAGGCTCTTCTCCTCGACCTTTCACATGAATTTCAACCGCTATCTGAACCAGACCCGCCTTCGTGACTTCGTCCATCTCCTCCGCCTCAGCAACCAGTCCATCACCGAGGCCTGCATGAATGCCGGCTTCGACAGCCAGCGTACCATGAACCGAGTCTTCCGCGAAGAATACCACATGTCGCCGAGTGAATATCGGAGGGAGATTATCAAGAATAGGATGCAGTAAGGTTACTGCATGGATTTCAGCTCCTGGGCCATCTCAATATCGTCGGCAGTAACCCGCATATTGGCTTCGATCGGGTTCTCGCCCGGCTTCTCTACGCGGATATCAATGACTGTCCCTTCCGGAAGGCCGCTCAGAAGTACATTCTGCAAGAAAGCGGCCATCTTGGGATGGTTGTCCTCAAACCTTTTCTTGAGCTGCATAATCTTAAAAATTGATCCTGGATTTACTGCCATAATTTCCTTCTTTCTCACCGTAAAACAAATTTCTTGATCTCCGCATAAACCTGCGCCAGCGGCAGGCCGACCACGTTGTAGTAGTCGCCCTCGATCCGGTCGATGAACTTGCCGAACGTCCCCTGGATTCCATATGCCCCGGCCTTGTCCATGGGCTCGGCGCTTTCCGCATAGGCCCTGATCTCCGCATCTGTCATAGGCACGACATGAACAATTGTCTCTTCATGAAATGTAAACCGGTCCGAGCTTTCCGGCAGTGCCAGCGTTACACCGGTATAAACCTGATGACTCCGCCCCTGAAGAAGCTTGATCATCTGAAATGCTTCATCATGAGAATGGGGCTTGCCCAGGATTTTTCCATCACAGGAAACCACTGTATCTGCGCCGAGAACCAGAGCCTGGCTTGGATTGAAAACCGGGACAGGGTCTATATTTGTCTCGGAAAGGCCTGTCATGGGATCGGAAAAGGAGCTCTCGATCAGGTATTCTTCCAGGTGCTCCGCTACATCGCAGGCCTTCTGCCGGGAAAGTTCTTCGACGACGAGAGCCGGGTCGGTCTCGGTGATTTTCTCTTCGATCCGGCTTTTAACCACGATGGGCCGGAGGCCGATCTGCTGGAGAAGCTCCAGCCGGCGCGGCGAGCCCGATGCCAGAATGATCTGTTTTTTCATGTTATACCTCTATTCTATGAATTCCTCCGCAAATCCACTTTTCAACGAATCTTACTTTCCCGTGAAGTTTCTTTGAATTCTCTGCGGATTTTACTTTTCATTGAATCCCGCTTTTCCGTGAAGTTTCTTTAAATTCTCTGCGGATTTGTTTTTCTTTAAATCCTTCTTTTCCGAGAAAGGAGAATGCTTCTCTCTCATATCTGTTATAATCATAGAAATCCATGTGATCTCATAGATCTCATAAAAATCCCGGTAGTCCCTTGGATCATAAGAATTTTTCCTGTGATCCCTTGGATTATTAGAATAATCGGAAATACATTTTCAGATATTCAGCAGGCTTATCATAAAGCATTCTTTTGTCGAGGTCATCCTCAATCAAAATGCCTAGGAGTACCTTTTAGAGAAAAGAGTAACACATGTCAGAAGAAAAAGTTACCAACACTATAGAAAATTTGTCGTTGGCAGGCGAGAATCCGCCCGGTCAGACGCCGGCCGGTTCAAAGATTTCCGGTTCGAGGGCATCAAGTATGAAGTTATCAAATCCTGACCCATCCAGCTTGAAGTCCTCCATTCCGAAACCATTCGATTCGGAATCCGCCCGTCTGAAGCCGGGCAGTCAGTTAAAGGGCTCCATCATTCTTTTTCTTGCCTCTCTGATCTGGGGAACTGCTTTCGTGGCCCAGTCGGTCGGGGCCGAATATATCGGCGGACTGACCTTCACTTCCATAAGAAGCCTGATCGGCGCAATTTTCCTGATTCCGGTCGCTGTAATCGTCGAGAAAATCAGCCACAGGGGACAATCATCTGCAGCGGCTCCTGAATTGTCAGGAGAAAATTCTTCTGAATCCGTTCCCGACAAACTAACCTACAAAATCGGCCCGGTCACCAAAGCCGAGCTCAAAGGCGCCCTGATCTGCGGAACCGCCCTCGCCGCTGCCACCATCTTCCAGCAGTTCGGCATCGGAAACACAACAGTTGCAAAAGCCGGCTTCCTGACCGCGCTTTATGTCATCCTGGTTCCCATCCTGGGCCTTTTCCTGGGCAGAAAAGTCCGTCCCTACATCTGGTTCTGCGCGGTACTCTCGCTGCTTGGTCTATATTTCCTCTGCCTGGCCGGAAAATCCGGCGTCGGCTTCACCCTGGGCGACATCCAGGTCCTGGTCTGCGCCTTCCTCTTTGCCATCCAAATCATGACCATCGACTACTGGTCCATGCGCTGCCGGGGCGTTGTCCTTTCCTGCCTCATGTTTTTCGTCGTGGCCATCGAATCCGGCATTCTCATGCTGATTTTCGAGCATCCGACCCTGCCATCCATTGTGGAGGCCGGGCCTTCGCTCCTCTACGTAGGCGTCTTTTCCAGCGGCATCGCCTACACTCTGCAGATTATCGGACAGAGAAATCTAAACCCTGCGCTCGCTTCCCTTCTCATGTGTCTGGAGTCTGTGATCTCAGCAATTTCCGGCTGGATTATACTGGGCCAGGCCATGTCTGCAACGGAGATTCTGGGAGGCGGGCTCATGTTCCTGAGTATTGTGCTTGCGCAGGTGCTGCCGTTTCTGAAAAAGAAGGCATGACTGTTCTTAAGTATTGTGCTGGCCCAGGTCCTGCCATTTCTATAGAAGGCTTGCATGTTCTTAAGTTTGTGCCCACCTAGGTGCTGTTCTTCCAAAAAGAAGGCCTGAAATCTGAAATCTCGCTGTCTGTTAACTGATTGCACTTAGAGCATCGATTTCAATAGAAGATTTCAATCGAAATTAGCTTTTCGATGTCTTTTACTCGTTTTAAACATCGATTTTGTAGAAAATTCCGAATCTCGATGTCTGTATTATCGCTTTTTGGAGTTTCAAACATCGATTTCGAAGAAATTCTCAAATTCCGATGTTATATAATCGTACAGATTCCCAGGTAAAACTATTCATCAGCCATTCCCACTGACAATTTTCACTGCGGCTTAAAGTAATGCTTGATAACTGACTCAATTTCATCTGTCCCAAGCGGGCTGCCTGATGTTTCCTCTGTGAAAATCAGCCTGTCACCGAGGAAAATTCCTGCCTTCTGATAACTCTTTGTCCGCTGAACAGCATACGACGCATACTGTCGGTCATCCATCATACCGCGATGCTCCCAGTACATCTCCTGTCTTCGACGAACATCATATAAGGTAAAATCCGGATACATTGTATTCCCGTCAGAAAGCCGGAGCGGACATTCGTACTTGTATGGGATTCCATGTCGAAGAAGCGCATTAGCAATATTCAGTTCAGATTTCGACCGAACCCGCTCACCATTATCCGTAAGATAATGCGGAACTTCATCAGAAATTTTCTTTCCCTCAAAGGGGATGCTCATCCATTTTTCCTGAAAATCCGCATCGCTCATATCAATTGGACAGATGTGCTTTCTGATTTCCTCCGGTGCATTGGTATATATTTCCTTTATACGAATATCTCCCTTATCTGCTCTCTTAAGAAATCGCTCCAGTGCGGCAATCTCATTTGAAAGCGCTTTAAGAATATCTTCATCGTATTTTTTCTGCAGATAAAGGCGAATTTTTCTCTCCTGCTTCTTTGAAATATAGTGCCCGCTTTTATCTGTCGAATCATTCCTGAGATAGTACTCCATGTTTCCCCAGTTGTTCACAACATGTAATTTCCCCGCAGGATACTTGGAAAACCTTTGCCTGACTGTGGAATAAACACCTTCCAGTTCTCTCTTTCTTCGCCTGGCTTCATCATAAAGGCTGGTTGGTTTTAAAGAATATTTTTTCATATGACTCTCCCTTCCGAAACATACTTTTTGGATCTGTACTTTATATAGACAGATCTTGTCTGAATCTAATCTGCAGCTAATACTAAGATTAGACTTACTCTGGCGCCTGTGGCTGAACTTAGACCGACTTTGAACTTTCCCACAAATGAAGCTTTGCCAGTGTCTGACCTGTACCTAAGAATAAGCTAAATCAAACCTTGACATTCCTCCAAGGCAGAGAATTGCCCTAACAACCTGCCTGGCTTTGTAAATTGCACCGTTGCCTGTGGCTTTTGAGCTTTGCAAATTGCACCGCTGCCTGTAGCTTTTGAGCTTTGTAATTTGTTGATTGGGAAATATTACGACATCGGTCTCTCAAAAATTAAGATTTCAATGCCTGCTTGATTTGACTAAGTCTCAACATTGGTTCCGGGGGAGGATAACGTCGCTTAGTATTTTTATTCTCTCTAATTTCAACATCGATTTCAACAGAAAATTTGTTTTCAGATGTCTTTTCTGATTATAAACATCGATTTTGAAGTAAATTCTGAATTCCGATGTTTATTTTCCTGATTTCTGGGCGGTCAAACATCGATTTCTGGAAAAAACTTGAATCCCGATGTTTGTACCTCTGATTTCCGGATTTTTGAACATCGATTTCGACTAAAAATTCAAATTCCGATGTTTGCACGTCCTATTTCCGGATATTGAAACATCGATTTCGGCAAAAATTTCAAATTCCGATGTTCGAGGTTTGTCTAGGACCTATATAGCAGATGTTTTTCAGAATACAAAAAAGAAGCCCGTCCAGGACTTCTTTTTATACTCATCATATGATTGGATGTATTTGCAAAGCATAGCAATAATACGATACGTTGCAATAATTAATCAGAGCAGTTATCAAACCAACTGGTCTGCCTCCATAATTAGCTGGTCATCAATCAAATTTATCCGACCAGAAATCAAACCAGATTATCCGCTTCCTGCTCTACAACGCCTTCTTCCCCATCGTCAGTCTCAGCTTCCACTTCCTTGATCAGGCACTCGTTTCCGGTAATCAGCCAGGTCTCGCCAGAGCCACAGTAGGGACAGGTTTTCCCGTACTTTACGGTCTCATAATTTCTCTCACAGTTGCTGCAAAAGGTGATGGCCTTGATGGTTTCAAGTTTCAGCTTGGAATCCTTGAGAAGGGGATGCCGGCCCTTGAAGTAGTCCCAGCACTCCTCGAAGTAGTCCGTCATAATGCCGGAGACCTCGCCCACGGACAGCGTCACGGAGCCGTATTTTGTAATATGGTTTTCCTTTGCGGCCTGATCCAGCGTGTCCGCCAGATGAAGCACAATTCCCATTTCATGCATGTATCTTTTACCTCTATATTGTCTAGGGGCTGGATATGCAGACAGTTTCCTGGCTGCATATCACTTTTCACCGCTTCATTTCAGTATGTCTGAAATGATTCGTCTCTAACGATTATTTCTTCCAGTCCTCGACTTCCCTGCGAAGATACTCTTCGAAGGCTTCCATGCCCTCGCCGGTCTTTGCGGAAACCGGGAAGATCCGGATGTCCGGATTCAAAGCCTTTGCCCGCTCCTTGCATTTCTCCAGGTCGAAATCAAAATAGGGCAGGGCATCCATTTTCGTAATAACCAGAGCATCCGACTCACGGAACATGAGCGGATATTTGAGAGGCTTGTCGTCGCCTTCCGGAACAGAAAGAATCATGACCTTCCGGCCGGCGCCGGTATCGAATTCAGCCGGGCAGATCAGATTCCCGACATTTTCGAGGAAGATCAGATCCAGACCCTTTGATCCCATGGCATCCAGAGCTCTCTGGGTCATGCCTGCATCCATATGGCACATGCCATCGGTATGGGCCTGAATGGAGACCGCTCCGTAGGATTCCATCTTCACGGCATCGACATCGGAAGCGATGTCGGCTTCCATGACACCGATCTTCATTTCAGACTTCAGATCCGTCACGGTCTTCGAAAGAAGGGTGGTCTTGCCGGATCCGGGAGAAGACATGAGATTGATTAAGAGGGTTCCCTGTTTCTTCATTTCCAGACGAAGCGCATCTGCATCACGGTCGTTGGATTCGGTGACCGATGCGTTTAATTCTATAACTTTCATTCTATTCTCCTAAGATAATGTCAACTGCTCTTACTTCCGGGCTGCCTCAATCGCATCGGTCAGCCAGTTGATCCAGGCATCGAAGCCATCGCCGGTCTTTGCAGAAAGAGGCAGGACCTCCATATCCGGATTCAGTTCAGAAACATTTTTCTTCAGCCGGTCCAGGTCAAAATCGAAGATCTCTCTGGTGTCATACTTGTTGATCAGAAGCACATCTCCGACCGTAAACATCAGAGGGTACTTCAGTGGCTTGTCATCGCCTTCCGGAACGGAAAGGATGACCACTCTTTTGTTGGCTCCGACATCAAACTCGGCCGGGCAGACCAGATTTCCGACATTCTCAAGGAAGACGACGTCCAGGTCATCCAGTCCCAGACCGTCGAGTCCACGCTCGGTCATATCCGCATCCATGTGACAGGATCCGCCGGTATGGAGCTGAATTGCTTTGGCCCCGGCCTCGGAAACCGCTCTTGCATCGACATCACTATCGACGTCCGCTTCCATGACACCGATCCGGTAACGGTCCTTTAAGGCCTTGATGGTCCTGACCAGAGTTGTGGTCTTTCCGGCTCCGGGAGATGCCATCAGGTTAATAAGGAAGACGCCCTTGTCCGAAAGCTTCTTCCGGACTTCGGCAGCTACCTTATCATTGTCTTCAATTACTCTTTCCTTGGTGTCAAGGATTTCAAATGCACGATCACTCATTTTTTCTGAACTTTCTACAGATAAGCCAACATCGATTACTTATCAGCTTATTCATCAACATAAGCTACTGAATATTTCTGCTTTTTCCACAGTCAACCGTTCTTCATAACTCCGCAGGCATGTTCAATCCTCCACACGTCATTCGGACCAGCGAAAGATCTCACACACAATCACTTCAATCCTCCTCAGACCTAATCGAACCAGTGAAAGATTCCGCACAATTGCTTTCAATCCTCAGCATTCTTCCACAGCCAGAAATTCTTCATAATTCCGCAGGCCTATCCCGGCCTTTGAAGGATTCTAACTCTTACTGCTATTATATCTCTTACTGCTCACTCGGATATTCCGAATGTCCCCGCATCTTGGTCTTTATGATAGCCATGGTCCGCTTTGGAAGATATGCTTTGACAGCATCCATCATCTGTTCTGCTGTATACATATCAGAGCAATGCGGCAGATCACGGGTCAGATGAATAGCATCGAATTCACAGCGGGTAGTGCAGAGGCCGCAGCCGATACACTTATTGAAGTCAACAGTCGTTGCGCCGCATTTTAAGCAGCGGTTGGCCTCAATCTTGACCTGTTCCTCAGTCAGAGGCAGGCGGAGATCCTCGAAGGACTTGGTGGCAGCCTTGATCATATCTTCCCTGGAGAAGCCGGCCTGGCCTGCATTTTCGCTTTCTGAATTTTCAAATTCATTTGAGAAGCCGCTCTGGCCTGCATTTCCGCCTTCTGCATTTCCACCTTCCGCATTGAATCCCTTAAAGGCGGACTGGTCTACATTTCCATACTCCTTCGGCATCCGCATGCCCGGGGTCTGGCGGGAAGCGTTGTCATAGCTTTCGATCCGGACGTCGTCGCGGTCGAGCTCGATAAAGTTCCGCAGATTCCGGCCTATGGTCATGGACTGGCCCGGATGCACGAAACGGTTGATGGAAACCATGCCTTCCCGGCCGTCTGCGATCGCATCGATGGCGAAACGCGCGCCGTGGTTGATGTCGCCGCCGACGAAAATATCGGGCTCAGCGGTCTGCAGGGTTGCCGGATCCGCCTCTGCGGTGCCGTTCCGGCGGAGCTTGACCCTGGTGCCTTCGAGCATTTTACCCCACTCGGCGGACTGGCCGATGGCCATGAGAACATGGCTGCAGGGGATTTCCTTGAGCTCGGACTCATCATACTTCGGATTGAATCTGCCGGTCTCGTCCTTGACGCTTACGCACTTCTTGAAGACGATGGAGGCAATGCTTCCATCCGCATTCTTCCTGATTTCCTTGGGGCCCCAGCCATTGCAAAGATCGATGCCCTCGGAAAGAATCTCCCCGACCTCATCCTTTGCAGCCGGCATCTCATCCCTCTGCTCCAGGCAGAGCATTGTGACATGACCGTCCGTGCAACGGAGCGCAGCCCGCGCCACATCAGCAGCGACATTTCCGCCACCGACGACAACAACATCGCCGTCCAGGCGCACCGGATCACTGATCTTCTCATCCGACAGACCGGTGCCGGTTGCCAGGTTGACTCTCTTTAAGAAATGTACACCGGACTCGACTCCTTCTGCATCTTCGCCAGGAACCCCTGCCAGTCGTCCGCCCTGCAGACCGATGGCGATAAAGAAGGCCTTGTAGCCTTGGTCGCGGAGGTCCTGAATGGTAACGTCTTTACCGACCTCGACGCCGCACTTGAATTCAGCGCCCATTTTTTTCACCAGCTCGACTTCGGAAGCCAGGACATCCTTCTCAAGACGGAAGTTCGGAATACCGTTTAAAAGCATGCCGCCCGGACGATCTTCCTTTTCGAAGATGGTGACCGGATAGCCTTCCTTGCTAAGGAACCAGGCTGCGGTCAGGCCTGCCGGGCCTGCGCCGATGACAGCGATCGGATACTTGGTCCACTGCTGGCCGTCACCGTTTTCCGAAGGATCCAGGAAGAG
>JAQYBF010000009.1 GCA_029338875.1 Lachnospiraceae bacterium | reverse complement strand
CGTCATCACTCTGCCGGAAGGCACTGAGATGTGCATGCCGGGCGACAACGTCGTCATGGATGTTAAGCTGCTCTCCCCGATCGCTCTTGAGAACGGCACGAAGTTCTCGATCCGTGAAGGCGGCCGTACCGTTGGTTCCGGACGTGTATCCGAGGTCATTGAGTAATCTGTCAGATCGGATTATTTAATCTCTGAAATTTAAAGCCTTCCGAGGGTAACCTCGGGAGGCTTTTTTTATGACAGTATGCCGCTTCGAATGATACAATGGGTGCCGGAGAACAGAAATCGCCCGTTCGCGGTGCTGAAAATTTACAGATAAATAATGGAGAATGCTGATGGCTCTAAATTATAAACTGAAAATCGCATATGACGGAACCAGATATTACGGCTGGGAGCACCAGCCGGGCCGGGAAACGGTTCAGGGAAAGCTGGAGACAGTCCTGGCCAGGATGTGCGGACTGGATCTTAAGGATACGGATTTTATGAAACCGGACTGCCCCATTCAGCTGGTCGGAGCCGGCCGGACCGATGCCGGCGTTCATGCCCGGGCCATGATTGCAAATGTCGTTCTGGATACACATCTTTCCGAAGATAAGATTCGGGACTATATGAACCGCTATCTGCCGGATGACATCGCCGTCCGGGAGGTAACTGCTGCATCCGACCGCTTCCATGCCCGTTATAAGGCTGTCGGCAAAACCTACCAGTATACCCTTTACGATGGCCCGGTCCGCCCGGTTTTCAACCGGAAGTACTACACCTATCTGGATCAGCCGGTGGATACAGACCGTATGGCGGCGGCAGCTGAATATCTGGTTGGCGAGCATGACTTCAAGAGCTTCTGCGGCAACAGCCATATGAAGAAGTCCACAGTGAGAAATGTAGACCGTCTCGAAGTCCGTCGGGCCAAGGGCTATATCTATATCACCGTACATGGAACAGGCTTCCTTCAGAATATGGTAAGGATCCTGGTCGGAACTCTTCTTGAGGTCGGATACGGCCGGATGAATCCCGAGGACATGAAAGGGATCCTGGAGGCCAGAGATCGGAAAAAGGCAGGACCAACTGCGCCTGCCAAGGGATTGTGCCTGATTTCGGTAGATTACTGAAGATCCACACAAGCAGTAAGAACTACAAATACTTTTCCACAGAATGGCCGCACAGTCCTGAGTAAAAATATGACAGGTCCCTTTCATGACCGACAATGACGGATTCATAGAGAAAAACTGTCAAAATCATTCATAATTTTAATCTAAAAAGCAGCAGAAGAAGAAAAACCACGTCTGGTCAGACCAATGCTTTCTTAAGCCCCGGATTTCAATCAAAGGAATTTGGGGCTTTTCAGGTATTTACGAGCTTTCTGCCGAGAGCTGGAAGCCTTTCGACAGGGTGCCGGCCGGAGGCTCTCCAGGATCTGATTTTGCAGCTAATCTGTCTGACAGGCAATATTACCAAAAACAACAGCCACATTTTGTGAATGATTTTGACGGAAAATGATTGATTCTGATCAGCACAGATCCTATAATTCAGATTGTAAAGAATGATTCTGAACGAACATGACAGAATCTGATCGAAAGATAGGCAGGTGGGAAAGATGCTTACAGAGGAAAGGCTCAGCAGAATCCTGGACCTCCTGGATACAAATGGAAGCGTAACGGTTTCGGAGCTCATGAAGAAGTTAGACAGCTCGGAATCGACGATTCGAAGGGATCTGAACTATCTGGATCGGGAAGGAAGACTGCAGAAGGTCCGGGGCGGTGCCATTTCCGCCGGAAACCCGACCATCTTTACTTCCAGGGACGATGAGGTCCACCTGAGAAAGACCAGGAATGTTGCCGAGAAGAATCAGGTTGCAAAATATGCGGCTTCCCTGATTCAGCCGGGTGATTTTATATATCTGGATGCCGGGACAACGACCGAATGCATGATCGATTACATTACAGAACGGGACAGCACCTTTGTTACGAATGCTGTAAGCCATGCCAAGAAGCTGGCAGGCCTCGGTTTTACGGTCTACATTTTAGGCGGAGAATTCAAGAATGCGACCGAAGCGATCGTCGGAGAGGATGCCATCTATTCGCTTCGCAAATATAATTTCAGCAAGGGCTTCTTCGGAACCAACGGGATCACGAAAAAAGAAGGACTGACCACGCCGGAACTGAAGGAAGCCATGGTCAAGGAAATTGCCATGAGCCACTCGAGAGAGGCCTATGTGCTAGCCGACAACAGCAAATTCGGCCAGGTGTCCTCCGTGCGGTTCGCGGATTTTCAAAATGTAACGATAGTGACGGACAGAGTTGACAGACCTGGCTTCCAGGGCTGCCAGAACATAGTGGAGGTGAGCAGATTATGATCTATACAGTCACTTTTAATCCGTCTCTGGATTATATCGTTGATGTGGACGATTTCAAGCTGGACTACATCAACCGGACCAGAGGCGAGAAGATTCTGGCCGGAGGCAAGGGCATCAATGTCTCGATCGTGCTGAAGAATCTCGGAGAAGAGAGCACGGCGCTCGGCTTTACAGCCGGCTTCACCGGAGAGGAGATCAAGAGACTTCTGAATGTCCGCGGCGTTAAGACCGACTTCATCGAGGTCAAGGAAGGTCTGTCCCGGATCAATGTCAAGGTTCGTTCAGCCAAGGAAACCGCCATCAACGGTCAGGGACCGAAGATCACGGACGAGGATATCAGGAGCCTTTATCAGAAGCTGGATCAGCTTCAGGACGGAGACACCCTGGTACTGGCAGGAGCCATTCCTTCCATTATGCCGGAAACCATGTACATGGACATCCTCGAGCATCTGAAGGACAAGAAGCTCCGCGTGGTAGTCGATGCGACAAGAGACCTTCTGGTCAATGTCCTTCCCTATCATCCATTTATGATCAAGCCCAATCACCATGAACTGGGTGAGATCTTCGGTGTCCATATTCATACCTATGAAGAAGCTATTCCTTATGCAAAGAAGCTCCAGGAAAAAGGCGCACGCAATGTCATCGTCTCTATGGGAAGCCTTGGAGCCATGATGGTCACCGAGGACGGTCAGGTCTTCCATGCGGCAGCAGCCAAGGGCAAGCCGACCAATACCGTCGGTGCAGGTGATTCCTTCGTTGCAGGTTTTATCTATGGATGCGATACCTTCCATGATTATGAGAAGGCCTTCTATATCGGAAACAGCAGCGGCGGAGCTTCTGCTCATTCCGAAGAGCTTGCAACAAGAGAAAGAGTAAAGGATATTCTCCACGAGTTCGGAAGGAATGATCTGGACTGAATAAAATCCGGCAAGGAAATGATCGATTCGGATTTCAATAAACTCCGGAGAGATCAATCCGGAAAAAGGGATTCAGCAGACTTGCTTCTGCTTGAATATAAATAAACTGGAAATCATAAGTTGTTCCACATGTAAAAGAAAGAGGAAAGGTGGGGTAGAGAATGAAGGTTAGAGATCTTCTGGCCGAGCAGAGCATTGAGCTCAACGGTTCGGCTGCTTCTAAGGAGGACGTCATCAAAAAGATGGTCGACCTCATGGTTAAGCGCGGAAATATTAATGACCGCGCCACATACGAGGCTGGTGTGTTCGCCCGTGAGCAGGAGAGCACAACCGGTATCGGAGACGGAATTGCCATTCCGCACTGCAAGTCCGATGCGGTATCCGCTCCCGGACTTGCAGCCATGGTTCTGCCGGACGGCGTAGATTACGATTCCCTGGATGGAGAGCCGGTCAATCTGATTTTCCTGATCGCAGCTCCCAATACCAAGGAAAATGTACATCTGGAGGTCCTTTCCCGTCTGTCAGAGCTTCTGATGGATGAGACATTTGTTCAGAACCTGAAGAATGCCAAGTCCAAGACAGAATTCTTAAACATCATTGAAGCCGCTGAATCCGACAAGCAGGCTCAGGATGAGGAAAAGGCCCATGCAGATACCAGTGATGTAGAGGTCCTGGCTGTAACAGCCTGCCCGACCGGTATCGCTCATACTTATATGGCTGCAGAGGCCATTGAGAAGGCCGGAAAAGAGCTCGGAATCAAGGTCAAGGTCGAGACCCGCGGTTCCGGCGGCGCCAAGAATGTCATCACAGAGGATGAAATCAAGAGAGCCAAGGGCGTCATCATTGCAGCCGATGCCAAGGTTCCCATGGAGCGTTTCGCAGGCAAGCACCTGATCGAGGTCCGTGTTGCTGATGGTATTCATAAGGCGGAGGAGCTTGTAAAGAAAGCCCAGGCCCAGGACGCGCCGATCTATCATCCGGCCGGAGATGCCTCCGAAGAGGATAATGCATCCGAGAGCAGGAGCGGCGGAAGCGTCGGACATACCATTTATACCCATCTCATGAGCGGTGTATCTCATATGCTTCCCTTCGTTATTGGCGGCGGTATTCTGACAGCCCTGGCCTTCCTTCTGGATACCCTGATGGGTTATGGCTCCATCGGAAGTGCCTTCGGTTCGGCTACTCCGATTTCTGCATTCCTTAAGAATGCGGGCGGCCTGGCAATGGGAATGATGGTTCCTGTTCTGGCCGGCTATATTGCATACTCCATCGCAGACCGTCCCGGTCTTGCAGTCGGCTTCCTCGGCGGCCTTCTGGCAACCAACGGAAACCCTGCCCTCTTCGGCAGTGACGGAAGCGGAGCCTTTCTCTTCTCCGATAAGGCAGTCGGCGGCTTCCTTGGATTTGTGAAGGACTTTGCCTTTGTCGGCAAGAATGGCGGTAATACAGTATCCGGCTTTCTCGGCGGTATTGCAGCAGGTTTCCTGGCGGGCTACATTGTTCTTCTCCTTCAGAAGTGGACCAAGAACATGCCCAAGTCTCTGCAGGGCATCCGCCCGATCCTGATCTATCCTCTGGTTGGTATGTTCTTTGAAGCAGTTCTCATGTGCTTCATCCTGAACCCTCTGATCGGTCTTGTAAATACAGGCCTTTCCGTAATGCTGAATGCTATTTACGCATCCGGAATGATCTGGCTTCT
>JAQYBF010000008.1 GCA_029338875.1 Lachnospiraceae bacterium | reverse complement strand
AAAAAGAACAGGATTTGATTGAGAGAGAGGCGTAAAAACCTCTCTCTTTTTTTGCCATCAGATGGAGGAAAGCCATATGGAAACAGGGGAAATGAAGGTATCCTATCGGAAATCGATCCGGGAATCCCGAAAGACCCGGACGGCTGCCTACTGCCGCGTCAGTACCAACCGCGCTGATCAGGAAGACAGCTTCGAGGTCCAGAAGAAATACTACGACGAATACATCCAGAGCAATCCGGACTGGGAGTACGTCGGGATCTATTCTGATAACGGCATCAGCGGCACCGATGCAAAGAAGCGTCCGGGATTTATGCAGATGGTGCAGGACGCGGTGGATGGAAAGATTGACCTCATTCTGGTGAAGAGCATTTCCCGATTCTCCCGCAATGTTGTGGATTGCAAACACTATGTGGATCTTCTGCACGGAAACGGCGTGGACATCCAATTCGAGAAGGAAGGGATCAGTACCAAAGATCCGACCGCCTTTCTGATATTTGGACTGATGGCAGTCATTGCGCAGAGTGAGAGCGAATCCATCAGCAAGAACATGAAGTGGCGCTACCAGCAGGCCTTTGAGCAGGGAAAGTACTCGCTCGGGAACAACCACATCCTTGGCTACAGCACAAAGCACGACGGGACGATCTACATCAATGACGATGCATGGATTGTCCGGAAAATCTTCCAGATGTTCCTTGCGGGCAAGAGTTACTCCGCCATCGCGTCAGCGGTGAATGCAGCCGGTGGACACAGCGTGACCGGCAGACCCATGACAGCGGAGACCGTGCGGGGCATTCTGAAGAATGAAACCTTTGTGGGAGATAAACTTCTGCAGAAGCGACCGCCGAAGAACTTTCTCACGCATAAGCCGGATCCTTCCGTGGATTACGATTCTTTTTATATCACGGACGGACATCCTGCGATCATCGACCGGGACACCTGGGATCAGGTGCAGAAAAAGCTGAGTGACCGGAAGGAAGAGCAGGAGCGAGGAATTTACTCGATGCCCGGAAGAAGCAGCTTTCTTTACGGCAGAGTCTTCTGCGGAAACTGCGGTGCTCTGTACAAGAGACGGAATTCCGGAAGCGGGGAGCACATGCATAAAATGTGGGTCTGCATGGAACGCAGAAAAGGGAAAAAGGGAAACGGCTGTAAGAACCGTACCGTTGACGAGACGGAACTTTTACAAGCCATAAGTGATGAGCTGGGCCTTCCGTGGAAGGACACTGACGCCTTTCCCAGAGAAGAATTTGAGTGTCAGATCGAGAAAATCCTTGTCTACGATGATCATTTCGAATTCATAAAAAAGAGCTGATCTTAGGTACTATTTCCAAAAAGAATCTGTGGTCGATAATTGTCTTGCTATGTACCTTGATTTTGGATATCGTGGGTACTGCAGAAAATTCAAAACAGGCCTGATTCTGCAGGAAAGGAAGTACATGAAATTTGAAACCATCAACCCTTATTCTTATGACATGCCGGAGCGGGAGACGTTCGCGGCAGCTGTCCTTCTGCATTATCTGAACTCCCTGACACGCGATCAGGCGAAGGAAGAAATGGAAAGGATCGTCCATCAGGATGAAACCGGAAGAATTGTCATCGAAGGCAATATTCTGGTTTCGATGTTCGATACAGCGCTTGTGAAAGCCTACGGACACCTGATGCATGCAGAGGATGGCGATCCCTTGGAAAAGGCAATCGCCTATCGCCTTCAGGAATACAAAGGCGAAAAAATCGTGAAAAATATGAGTTATTCATTCGCCTCATTTCTTCATGACTGCCTGAAATCTTTACAGGATGAGTAAGTTTTAAGGATGCAAGGGTGCAAGGGTGCAGGGGGGTCAGGGGGGTTGCAGCCTTACCGTCCAAATCTTGCACCCTTACCACCCAAATCTTGCACCCTTGTGCTTTTTTATTACATCCTTGGATGCCGCAAGCAGATCATAAAGCAGGTCTTTTTCTTCTGAAGAACAGTCATCGAACTCCTTCAGAATCTTTTCTTTCATAGGATCCGATTCAAAGTACGAATCCCCATAAATAAAGTTATCAACTGTTGTTCCGAGAATTTCTCCGATGTTACACAGAGTATCCAGTGTTGGATGACGGGTGCCGGTTTCAATCGCACTGATATAAGAGGTGGAGAGATTTGCCTGCTCCGCCAGCTTTTCCTGCGTAATTTTTTTCTGAACCCGTATTGTCTGGATTCGTTTCCCTATCAAAGTATAATCAAGCTCCATACACGGGTCTCCTTTGTTGAGCGATGAAACGATACAATATTGCTGAAAGTGGAATTTCACTAAAAATCCACATTTTTATTGTATTCAGAGACCAAGATGATTATAATACACTATGAGTGGAAATTTAAGTAAATATTACTAATAGACATATATGGAGAAAGCATGAGACGATCGAATCATGTCGTCAAATATTATGCGGATGTCACGTCGAAAAAGGTCCGCTGGCTTTGGTATCCTTACATTCCATATGGAAAGATCACGCTTTTGCAGGGAGATCCGGGAGATGGGAAATCAACACTGGCATTGTATCTGACCGCCTGTCTGACTTCCGGAGCGGTTCGGCCTGATGGTCAGGCAAATTGCTCACCGGAATCCGTTATTTATCAATGTGAAGAAGATGGAAAGAGCGACACGATACGACCGCGTCTGATGGCTCTGAAAGCGGACTGTCGTCGGGTGGCTTTTATTGAACAGGATGCAAAAGATCCGCTGACTCTGGATGATTCCAGAATCGCATCCGCAATCAAAGAGACAAAGGCAAAACTGTTGATTATTGATCCGATTCAGGATTACATGAGAGATCTGAATCAGTCGGATGTTGTTCGAAAAATGCTCACAAAGCTGGACCGGACAGCCGAGAAAACAGGATGCGCCATTCTCCTGATCGGACATTTAAATAAGAGACAGAAAGCAAAAGCACTTTACAGAAACTTTGGAAGCATCGACTTCATCGCTGTCTGCAGGAGCGTGCTTCTGGTGAAACGGCTGAATTCGCATTCGGCTGTCCGCTATCTCAGCCAGATTAAAAATAGTCTGGAAGAGCAGGGACCGGATTATGCGTTTGAGATTCCTCCCGATGGCGGCATCAATATGATCGGGCCGGTCTCCATAGAGGAAGAGGCGGACCTTGATCTCGAAGCCTCAATGTCAAAGCAGGATCTTGCAGGAAGCTATCTTCTGGAATGGTTGAAGGAACAGGATCTGCTATGCGTAACAATTTATGAGCGGCTGAAGGAAAAGAATATCAGCGTGCGGACGATTGATTATTCCAAGAAAAAATATGGAATTAAGTCTGTGAAGAAGGCGGATGGCTGGTACTGGCATCTGCCGGATGAGGCAGAGGATATCAATACAGATGGTGGCGATGAAAATGATGGAACGGAGTGAGCAGCGGACAGGAAAAGCGGCAGCAGGAGCAATCCGGAGGGTTGCGGTGTATTGCCGTATCTCGTCTTTTGAAGAACTGTCAGAATTGCAGTACTTCCGGAATCTCATCCATTCCACAGGAGGCTGCCAGCTTGCCGACATTTATACCGATTCGGAAATCTCTGACACAAACATCAGTGGTCTTCCGGGGTTTCAACAGCTGATGGAGGACTGCCGGGCCGGAAAGATTGATCGGATCCTGACGCAGTCCATCACCCGCTTTGCAGGGAATGCGATGGATTCGCTGAAAGCGGCTGAAACCTTAAGCAGGCTTCCTCATCCTGTGGAAGTGAAGTTTGAGACGGAGCACGCGGATACGTCAGATCCGGGTATGCACTTCCTGTTCCAGATGATTCTTCAGGAGGCAGCGGCTGAAAATGGAAAATAAAAGTATGGATGTCACGGACATCCAGATATAGAGACAGGTGACAGAAATGGGAAGAAACAAGAAATCAGCAAGAGCATCGAAAAAGAATCGGATCCGGGAACGATACAACCAGAAGGTTGATGAGCTGGAAATCCATGAAGTGACGCCGAAAGAGGCGGTCCGAAAGGCT
>JAQYBF010000007.1 GCA_029338875.1 Lachnospiraceae bacterium | reverse complement strand
GGTACAGGAATAGACAACTCATTTGATACAGCGTTTACAATAGCTATAAATTGCTCTCTATCTTTATGCAATAGCATATACTACTCCTGTTTCATACAAATTCTTGTATACCTTTGTAGGATACAAGCTGATGTATACATCAATTCCTTTTTTTGTAATATTTTCATCTTTAATAATCTGAACCAACCTAGCCGGAATATTCTCAACAGATCCGTCCATATATTTGTCAAAGTCTACCAAAAAATCCAGAAACTGTAAAACTCTGTAGTTTTCCTCAGTAATGACGGTTCTTGGCTTTCTAAGTAAAAATTTCTGCCCCTTTATTTCAATTTCTCGAACCTTAGCACTGGCCTCATTTGAAACTATTTCTTGAACATACGGAACCTGTAGAGAAAGCCCCACTTGATTGGCAAATGTAAATCCAGCATAGTACCCACGCACCTTACCTCGCCGTCTAACGTACTTACATTTTGCAACAGTACTAGCTGATATAGGTACTAATCCTTTTAACTTCGATTTCCCTGGTAGATAATAGATTCCAGCATCATATCGGCAAAGCTTTCCTGCATCTACTAGTTCCTTCAGCTTTGGGCGTAACGAATTACCAGGAATACCTAAGTCTATATCTGATGTAAAAATTGGTTCATAGGCTTTATAATTTTCAATCAAATAATCGTATAGCATAACTGCACTCCAACGCTTCTTGACCTTTCAAGTTAATAATCGTTTCTAAATGTAGTATAACGTCATTTAACTATCTATGTCAAGGAACGTTGGGAGATAATATTTATATGCCCGAAACTAATAAACCCTTTATTCTTAACTTCCAGCCTTTTTGACACTCAACCAATCAGCAGCCAGTAGCGGTCTCACTTACACATTACTGACTGTTTTCTTTATTCTGTCTCCGGAGCGCCTTTACTGGCTTACCAGTGCCTGTCACCAGATATTTTTTCCCTGGTTTCTATCGGAATCTTCTTGACGCGAAACAACTGTAATAGTATAACTAATACAGATAGAACAGACAGCTGCATTCAAATCCGAATGATGTTTGACAGGAAAGGGAGCAATTATGAAAAAACATAAGAAACGTATCATTATCATTCTCATCGTCTGCCTTGCTCTGGCAGCACTTCTCCTTGTGTTTTTCCTGAAGAAAAGATCCGGCAATTCGGCTTCATCCGATACAGGTCTCATTGATGATTACGGTTCGGATGATACGATTGAAGGTAAGACCCTTTATGCTGGTGTGATCGAACCGGAACAGTCCTATAACATCAATCTGGATTCGGACCGGACGGTCGAATCTATCGATGTTAAAGCCGGTGATACCGTCACAGCAGGTCAGAAGCTTTTCACCTACCAGAGCAAGGATTACTCTCTCCAGGTACAGCAGGATCAGCTGGAAATCCAGGGCTATAGCGAGACCATCAAGTCCTGCCAGGATCAAATCACCGATCTGACCAAGCAGAAGGCAGCCGCTTCCGCTGATATGAAGCTTCAGTATGATTCGCAGATTCAGGACCTGACCTCTCAGATGAAGCAGGCGAAGCTGGATCAGCAGACTAAGCAGGCAGAAATCGATTCCTTAAATAAGAAGATCTCCTCTTCCACCGTAACCTCTCCGATTGACGGTATTGTATCGAAGGTTGCTACCGGATCTGCATCTTCTGACGGCTCCTTTATCACTATCCTGTCCGACACCACCTTTCGGATAAAGGCAACAGTAGATGAATTGAATGTAGGTTCCTTGAAGGAAGGCATGGCTGCGAAGATCACAACCCGTGTCAATGACAAGGAATACACCGGAAAAATCACTAAAATCGATACCAAATCAACGGCTGACAATGGAAACTCCGGTACGGATTCGTCCGACAGTAAGAATAGCAATACGCCGGCCTCCAAATATTATTTCTATGTATCTATTGATAATCCGGACGGTCTGATCGTCGGCCAGCATGTTTTTGTAGAACCCGAAACAGATGATTCAGCAGATATTACCGAAGGAACTGCAGAAGGAAGTATATCTACATCAGAAGGAACAGCAGACAGCGGAAATACTGCAGACGGAAATACAGAGGTAGAACAATGATAGAACTCAGCCATATTGATAAAAGCTATCAGCTCGATACCAATCCGGTTCCGGTTCTTCATGATATTTCTCTCTCTGTATCGGATGGCGAGTATCTCTCGATCATGGGCCCTTCCGGTTCCGGAAAATCAACACTTATGAACATCATCGGCTGTCTGGATATGCCGACGGCCGGGACCTATCTTCTCGATGGCATGGATGTGGGGAAAATGAGCGAAAACAAGCTGGCAGATATCCGGGCCACAAAGATCGGTTTCGTCTTTCAGAATTTTGAACTTCTTCCCAAGGAATCGGCCTTAAGCAACGTTGTCCTTCCACTGATGTACGCGAAAGTTCCCAGAAAGGAAAGGCGGGACATAGCAGAGGCAGCTCTGGAGCGGGTCGGTCTGAAGGATCGGGTGAATCACCTTCCCAACCAGCTTTCGGGCGGCCAGAAACAGCGTGTTGCTATTGCCCGTGCCATTATTAACAAGCCATCGATCATCCTGGCGGATGAACCGACCGGAGCCCTGGACCAGAAATCGGGCGCCGAGATCATGGATCTCTTCTCCGAGCTGAACGAAAGCGGGATCACCATCATCATGATTACCCATGACGCCAATATCGCAAAGCATGCCCAGAAAACCATTCACATCATCGACGGAAGAATTATCAAGGCGGAGGAGGTAGAAAATGAAGATCCTTCGAAAGCATAAAAAACTCTTTATCTTTCTCTGCATTGTCGCTGTTCTGGTCATTTTTCTCATTGTAAAAATGGTTTCGATCCAGAGGCAGCGTTCTTATGCATATGTTCAGCCTTTTTCCGATCTGAAGATGTCCGGGGATGATTTCTCAGACACTCTGGACGGAACAGTAACCAATGAAAACGCCCAGTCTATCACTCTGGATCCGGAGAAAACGGTCGGACAGGTCTATGTCAAGGCCGGCGATACGGTGAAAAAGGGCGACCGCCTCTTCTCCTACAATTCCGACGATCTGACCAGCCAGCTCAATGCTCAGAATGAGGTTATCTCCTCTTCCACCGCTCAGCTGGACATCCAGAACAAGCTTCTCGCCTATTACAAAGGCCTGAAGCCAGTAAAAGAGGATGCGAATACAGATATCGATGATCAGGATCCCGACAGTGATTCGGATTCCGGAGATCGCAGTTCCGATTCCGACAACCAGGATTCCAATATATCTGATAGCGATTCAGGCTCTGTCGATCAGAATTCTTCAGACGATGATCCGGATGAAACCACCCAGTCAGAAGGAGATGATACCATCCCTTCCGACGAATCCGAGGTTGTTAATCCCAACGCCGTCACCGAAGAAGAAAAGGCCGAACTGATCAAAAGTACGACCGAGGACATCAATAATCTCCAGCAGAGCATTAATTCCGCTAAAATCGACCTCCAGTCCCTTCAGCAGAAGATCGATGACTGCACAGTCAAGGCTCTGGTCGATGGAAAGATCGCATCCATTAATGACGCCGAGACTTCGGTTTCCTCCGGAACTCCCTTTATCACGATCAGTTCTGAGACTGGAACTGCCGTCAGGGGCTATGTCGATGAATTTACCAAGAATAAAATCAAGGCCGGAGATCAGATCAAGGTCACGAATTATATGAATGATTCGAATTCCAAGGCGACCGTTACCTATATTTCCGACTTCCCGTCTACGGACGAAAATACGCCTCAGTCTTCCTCCATCAATAACGTATCCTATTATGAATTCGATGCCTATCTGAAGGATGGAAATGGTTTCAATCCCGATGACGGCGTATCCATTTCTCGGATCAGCAGTAAGAAGACATCTGCCTTGAGCCGGGGCTATGTGCGGAAGGATAAAAAGGGTTCCTACTGCCTGGTCAGCCGGAAGGGCCGTCTGGAAAAGGTCTATGTGGAAACGCAGAAAACCATGGATCCCGGTACGATTCTGATTGTCTCCGGTCTGAAGAACAGTGATCTCATCGCTTTCCCGTATTCGAAGACCGGTTATGTCGGAAACAAGACCACCAGGAAGTCCTAGCGGTCCATTGTCGAGAGAATTCTTTATTAATGAAAGGAACTGCTTTATGATTGAAAATTTAAGAGAAGCTCTGAAGGGCATCTTTTCCCATAAAATACGTTCTTTTCTGACCATGCTCGGAGTCATCATCGGAATCGCATCGATTCTGGCCATTGTTTCCATCGTTGAGGGGACATCGCAAAAGCTGCAGAAAAGCCTGATCGGAGCCGGAAACAACGTGACCAATGTGACATTGCAGCATTCCGAAGATGGGAGCGACGAATCCTATGACAGCGATTCCCTGATCACAAGTCTGACGCCGGTCTCCTCCTCTTCGATGAAGGAAATCAAGAGCATTTCCGGGGTTGAGGACGCATCGGTCTATATTTCGACTCAGATGTATGACGGAATCAGCTATAGGGATACGGCCTTCAACAGTTCCACGGTCAATGTCTACGGTGTCTCCAAGGATTATTTCCGGACCATCGAAAGCCGGCTGGACTATGGGCGGAACTTTACCAAGGAGGAATATGACTCTGCAGACAAGGTCTGCATCATTGATGACAAGGTCTGCACGGCCCTTTTTGACGGCAATGACCCGACCGGTCAGGTGCTGGAAATCAAGGGCGAGCCCTTTACCATCGTCGGCGTAATCGGAAAGAATTCTGATGATCAGGAGCAGGATTTTGAGTCGGTGGATGACTATCAATCCAGCCTCTACTCCGACAATACCAGCATCTATCTCCCCATGAAGACATTCGCCATCCCGGTCAGCTTCGATGCGGCCCAGAGCGTTGCTATCCGTGTCAGCGATACAAAGCTCATGAAATCGGTCGGAAACCAGGCTGCCGACATCCTGAACATGGAAGCTGTTCCTGACGGATATGCCTACAAATCACAGACGACAGCGGCGGATGACAATTCCCTGAAGACGCTCACGACTGCCATTACGGCCATGCTGGTTTCCATCGCTTCTCTCTCCCTTCTGGTCGGAGGCATCGGCGTCATGAACATCATGCTGGTATCGGTATCTGAACGAACGGCGGAGATCGGACTGAAGAAGGCGCTGGGTGCCAAACGGCGGGACATCCTGGCCCAATTTCTGACAGAATCTGCTGTTCTGACCGGTGTCGGCGGCCTGATCGGGCTTCTGATCGGAATTATCATAGCCCGGATCATTTCCATGCTGCTTCAGCTGGAATTTGCCGTACCGCTGCCCTGGGTTCTGATTTCCCTCGCCTTCTCTCTTGCTATCGGAATCTTCTTTGGCGTGGCCCCGGCCAGCAAGGCCTCCAAGTTGAATCCGATTGATGCGCTGAGGAGAGAATGACGGGTCGGAATGAGCAGGATCGCATGGAGTGAGAAGTGCATTGGGATGCTGTAATACGGCTCCTTCTAGACTTAACAGTGCCTGTCACCAACGTGGTCAAAGACGCTTGCGTTTGTTTAACATTTGCAATACAATCCATTCAGGAGGTGATCTTATGTCTAAGACTGCAAATATAAATATTCGCATTGATCCCGATCTCAAGGCACGTGTCGAGAAGCTTTATGGAAGTTTCGGACTTTCCGTAACTGATGCCATCAATATTTTTCTGCATGTTTCCCTGATGGAGGGCGGCCTTCCATTTGAAGTCCGTCAACCCAGATACAATGCGGAAACAGAAGCTGCCATTGAGGAGACCCGCAAGATTATGGACGGTTCAATACCAGCCAAACGCTATACTTCCGTCGATGACATGCTTAACGATTCTCTTGCGGAGGATACTGTGCATACTTGATCTTGTAATGACCACCCAGTTCAGAAAAGATCTGAAGCGTATCAATAAGCGGGACAAAGATCTGTCCCTGCTTAAAGATGTCCTTCAGACTCTCCGGGAAGAACAAGCACTGGAAGAAAAGTGTCGTGACCACGCCCTGACCGGTAACTATATCGGATTCAGGGAATGCCACATACAGCCGGACTGGCTCCTTGTATATGCAATTAATAAAGAAGAACTGATTCTTACTGCTTCCAAGACAGGAAGCCATTCGGATCTGTTCTAATGTTCTGCTTCACCAGTTCCGTAAGAAATCCCAGAAAACTCCGGAGCGTGAAATCTATCAGGCTCCCGCTGAAAGAGACGACCGGAAAGCACGACATGAAAATCCGCAGCCAGGATTGAATCAGGAAAATCTTCCCCAAACCTGACAACTCTGCTTAAAATTTTTGATACGCTCGGTCTTACACTCACTGTCCAGACTGATCCGCACAGAAGAATATCATCAATTGAAAAATGACAAATTTCAGTACCTGTACACCGGATGGGAATCCTCCCGTCCGGTTTTTTCGTCATGGAGCCTGTCTCCTTTTCCTTAATATCACGCTTTATAATAGACATGTTCTTGCTTAATCAATTACTGCATCAGCTCTTGCATATAGCGTTTTTCTGCCTGCACCAAGTCTAACTAATGTACCACCATCAACAAGCTTCTTTAACGCTGATTCTACAGAAGAACTTCCCAGACTTGGACAGCCTATCAGCACTTC
>JAQYBF010000006.1 GCA_029338875.1 Lachnospiraceae bacterium | reverse complement strand
CTATTGGACCATGGTTCATGGTTCGGTGCCGGAAGACGTCATGAAAGACGAAGAGGGTGTCGCTGTTTTAAAGCAGCTTGGAAAACGTATGGCTTATTTTCTGAAGTGCATTGAAGCTGGTAAGGCAGCAGGTATTAAAGCCCCGGCGCCGGCAGTTTATAACAAGACAAATTTTATTCGCTGATCGTTGACAAATAACGAAATCATGTGTAAGCATAAATTATCAATAAAATCGAACTACGCATTATTTTGAAAAAATTTATATATCGATTCATCTATCCTTGTAGGGCACTTCTGATGCACCTCCGATAGCAGGGATAGCCAGGCAAAAAGTCAGCAGCAATTGGAAAAGGGGAGATTCTGACACGCGCGCAAATAGGTATCATTATCACCGTAGTCGTCTATCTGATGGGCATGCTTCTGATCGGAATCTGGGCATCGAAGAGTACCAATGATGTCGGAGACTTCTATCTGGGCGGACGAAAGCTAGGACCCTTCGTTACAGCCATGAGTGCCGAGGCATCGGATATGAGTTCCTATCTTCTGATGGGCATCCCGGGACTGGCCTATCTTTCCGGCGTCGCAGATGCCGGCTGGACAGCAGCAGGCCTGGTGGTCGGTACTTATTTGAACTGGCTCCTCGTAGCCAAGCGGATCCGTAAATATTCGGACCGGCTCAATGCCATTACCATTCCGGAATACTTCAAACGCCGCTTCAAGGATGAGAAAAATATCCTGCTCTTTATCAGTGCGTCTTTCATTCTGGTCTTCTTCGTTCCCTATACCGCATCCGGCTTTGCTGCCTGCGGCAAGCTTTTCGCCTCTCTTTTCGGAGTCAATTATCAGCTGGCCATGATCGTTTCCGCAGTCGTCATTGTCGGTTACACGACGACCGGCGGCTTCCTGGCAGCTTCGGAGACAGACTTCGTTCAGTCCATCGTTATGACGGCAGCCCTGTTCATCGTTCTGGGCTATGGAGTCTTCCAGGCCGGCGGTGTAGATGCTGTCATCCAGAATGCCAAGACTCTTCCGGGCTTCCTGGATTTCAATGCAACCTACAATAATGCCACCCATTCGGCAGATCCCTATAATATTTTCCATAAGGTCAGCATGTTCTGTTGGAGCCTCGGTTACTTCGGCATGCCCCATATTCTGCTTCGATTCATGGCAATCGAGAATCCGGAGAAGCTGAAGCTGTCCCGCCGGGTGGCTTCTGTCTGGGTTGTCTTCTCTCTTGGAATCGCCGTAATCCTTGGAATTGTCGGACGTGCCATGACCTTAAACGGAACCATGAAGAATCTGGTGGATGCAGCGGATCCGACCAGCTCCGCCAAGGCGGAGACTCTGATTGTTGTACTGGCAGATCACATCAGTAAAAACGGAGTTCTCTTTTCTCTGATCGGCGGTGTTATTATTGCCGGCATTCTGGCTTCCACCATGTCGACCTCCGATTCCCAGCTGATCGCCGCATCTTCCGCAGTCTCAGAGAATATTGTCCAGGGTGTTTTCCATGTAAAACTGAGTGAAAAGATGGCCATGTTCATTGCCCGTGCCACACTGATCCTGGTGGCAGGACTTGCAATCGTTATTGCCTGGAATCCCAACAGCTCAATTTTCAGCATTGTATCCTTTGCCTGGGCCGGATTCGGTGCGGCCTTCGGTCCCATCGTTCTTCTGTCTCTTTTCTGGAAGAGAATGAACCGTCAGGGCGCTATTGCCGGAATGATCGCCGGCGGCCTCATGGTCTTCGTATGGAAATATCTGGTACGCCCCTTAGGCGGACTCTTCAATCTCTATGAGCTGGCTCCGGCCTTCCTGGTTTCCGTTCTGGTTGTCGTCATTGTCAGTCTTCTGACACCGGCTCCGGATCAGGAAATTGTGGATACCTTTGAAGAAGTGAAGAGGGAACTGTAATTCACCCATAAAATATAATAACGGAATTCTCAGACCCTATTCGGGACCGGGAATTCCGCTTTTTCTGATCATCCGTTTTTTCAGACAAATACAAGCTGAACCAGAATCATATAAAGAATCGTCCCGGCCGCCATGGATAGAATCATCTGTTTCTTCCAGCGGTAGGTAAGAAGGGTTAGGGCTGTCGCAAGAAGCTCCGGGATGCCGTGGCTTCCGCCCCTGGCAAAGGACGTGGTCAGGTCTGTATTTCGAAGACAGTAGACGACCAGGAGTCCGAAGACCGCCGGGCCTAAGACCCTGCCGAGATAATGGACAAATTCCGGGACCTTCCGGCCTTCCGGGAAAATAATATAGGGCAGGAAACGGGTAAGAACCGTTCCAAGCCAGATTACAAGAAAGGTGATGATCATTTCTTTGGTTGTCATCTTTTTTTACCCCCTTCGATAATAGGACAAAAGACCGTTAAGAGAGTCAGCATGAGGATCATGGAAGGAATAATAAATTTACTGCTTCCAAAGATCAGAAGGCAGACAAGAGATGCCAGGAGGCCGACGATCTCTGGCAGGTGATGCCTCAGCCAGAGCAGAAGGATCATTCTTCGTGGCAGAGATCCTTTTTCGTCCTCCTCAAGAAGAGCTTCCTCAGACTTGCGAGCCTTCTTGTCCTTCAGCCATTGGTCGGCAAAAATCGACAGAAACATGGCCGTCATGACGAAATCCAGGCCCTTTGTATTGAAGGTGATCAGCGTCCCGAAAATACTTCCGATCAGAGCGCCGACAATCCAGTAAATCTGATCCAGGAGAGAAATGATGGTGTAGAAGCACGATTTGTTCAGACCGGTCGGATCCGCATTATAATTCAGGGCAAAGGTTTCGTCGCTGCAGGTGTAGATCAGGTAAAATTTAGACCGTCCGCAGCCATTGTATTTCTTCAGCATGGACAGGCCGTAGAAGAGATGCCTTGCTCCGACCATGAAGGCGGTCAGAAAGGCCGACAGGGGCGCAAAAGAAGAGGACAGGATCTCCACCATAAGAAATTCCATGGATCCTGTATAGATGACAGCTGCGGTCAGAACCGGAAGCCAGATAGGGAAACCATTGGTCACCATCAGAATGCCATAGGTGATTCCGAGGAAAATATAGCCCGCCATGACGGGGATGGTGATTGGAAAAGCTTTTTTAAATTCTTTCATTTTTCGTTCTCGTTGATTTTTCTGCAGATTCTTTGTATTTTTATTACACATAAGAAGTATATCATTTCATCAGGAGATATTAATAATAAGATGAAAATTTAGCTTGCTATAGAGATACTCTATTGTGAATTTCAGGAAAGGTACGAAAGTATGGCAGAGAATGAGATGTTCTTCGAATTCGAGGGCAAGAAAATCAAAGTCTATCCGGGTCCGGCAGGAAGCCCGGCAGTCTATGTAAACAGCTTTGAGGATGAGGGCGATCTTCTGAATCAGGCTCTGAAGGAAAGAAACTGTCCGCCTCATTCCCTGATCGTGATCAGCCATCTGGTCTGGGGCAGTGACTTAAGCCCCTGGACCTGTCCGCCTCTTTTCAAGGGAGATGATAGCTATGACGGCGGCGCGGATGCCTGGCTGTCCGCCCTGGAAGGAGAGATCATTCCCCATGTTGAGGAGCTATTAGGCCGGGCACCTTCTTTCCGTCTCATCGCAGGCTATTCCCTGGCCGGTCTCTTTTCCGTTTATGCTCTTTATAAAAGCAGCTGCTTTTCGAGAGCCGCCAGCATGTCCGGCTCCCTCTGGTTTCCGGACTTTCTGGCATACACGAGGTCGCATGAGATGGCTTGCCGTCCGGACGCTCTATATTTCTCCCTGGGAGATAAGGAGTCGCGGACAAGGAATGCCGTCATGAGGACCGTCGGAGAAAAGACGGAAGCCCTCTATGAAGATTGCAGGAAGGCCGGCCTGAACACGATCTTCGAATGGAATCCGGGCAATCATTTCCAAGATCCAGAGGGAAGACAGGCAAGGGGAATTGTCTGGGCCCTGTCCCAGAAGAAGGAGTAGAAAACGATGCCAATATCCAATTCAAAAATGAAGAACCGAAAGCAGGCTCCAGCTGCCGAAAAAAAGCAGGGCAGAGGAGATAAAAGGGTTTCACGTCCGGGGAATCAGGACAAGGAGATTAAGACAAATTCTCGCACGGGAAAAGATAATAGAGCGAAGATGCAGCAGAACGTCTGCCCCTACCGGAAGAAGTGCGGCGGCTGCGACTATATCGGCATTCCTTATGACAAGCAGCTGGCGATGAAGCAGGAGAGGGCTGCCAGGTATTTAAATCCCGTAGTGAAAAATGCTGGTCTTAAGATCCTTCCGATTATTGGCGCTGAACATCCCCTCTATTACCGGAACAAGGTCCATTCGGTTTTTACACAGGGCAGGGATCGGAAGATCCGCAGGGGCATCTATGAGAAGAACAGCCACCGGGTTGTGGATGTCCGGGGCTGTTTCCTCGAGGATCAGACGGCGGACGCTATCATCGAAGAGATCCGGAATCTCATGCCGTCCTTTCACATGCAGGCCTTTGATGAGGACAGGGGCAGAGGCTTCCTCCGCCATGTCCTGATTCGGCGGGGTTCCCAGGGCTATATGGTGGTGCTTGTCACCGGCGATGTGGTTTTCCCGGGCAAGAATAATTTTGTCAAAGCCCTGCGGAAGAAATTCTCGGAGATCGTAACCATCGTTCAGAATATCAATAACGCAAAGACCAGCATGGTCCTGGGCGACCGGAATATCGTTCTGTTCGGAAAGGGCTTCATCGAGGATGACAGCCTGGGCCTGACCTTCCGGATCTCGCCTTCGTCCTTCTATCAGGTTAATACCGAGCAGACCAGGCGGCTTTATAACCTGGCTCTGCAGACAGCCGGATTAAGCGGAAAGGAAACGGTCATCGATGCCTACTGCGGTACCGGAACGATCGGTATGTTTATGGCAGGCTCGGCCGGTCATGTCATCGGTGTGGAATTGAATCCGACAGCGGTCCGGGATGCCGTCAGCAATGCCAGAGCCAATCAGATCCGGAATATCCGTTTCTATCATGAGGATGCAACCGCTTTCTTAAGGGAACTGGCGGAAATGAAGACCGATGAGCGGTCTGAGATTCTGGGCGGCAAATCCCGGCCGGACATCGTCTGCATGGATCCGCCCCGTTCGGGATCTACACCGGAATTCATCCGTGCGGTGAGTGCCATGAAAATTCCAAGGGTGGTCTACATTTCCTGCGGAATCGAGAGCCTGGCCAGAGATCTGAAGGAATTTCAAAGGACGGGCTATCGTCCGGCCATGATTCAGCCGGTGGACATGTTTCCCCAGACCGATGGGATAGAAGTCATTACGGTTCTTGAGCGTGAGAACGGCAGATAAGCTGATTCGGCGGCAGGAAACTGCTCCTTACAAAAAACAGGATGAAAACGCTGTCAGGCCTCTTAAAGCGTGCATAAATGCGGCATTTGTGCTATGCTTGTGGCGGAAAATAACCTGGTTTTCTTTAAGGAATGGAAAAGATTATGAAGGGAATTCCAATCGTCTATTCGGATCTGATCAGTGGAACCATCGTTCTCTATGTCTGGATTCGGATCTATACAAGTGCTGCGCTGGATGTGAAGGCAGTCCGCCTCTTTCGGAATATCGGAATCACCCTGTTTGCAACTCTTGTTGCTGATCATCTATGGGAGTATGTTTACGAAAGGTACAATTCTTTCGAGAATGCCCGCCGGCTTCTGAACACAATCGCAAGTATCGGATTTCTCTGCATTCCTGTGTCTATTTTTTTCCTAATCATGTATCACAGAGACCATTTGGATCTGCCGGACTGTTTTTTCCTGGCTGCTGATGGTGTCCTTTTCCTGGCGAATCTTCTCAATATCTGGATCCCTGTCTATTCGTATACGGACAAGGGTCTCTATATGGTCAATGCGCCGGGCGCGAAGTGGGTCTATCCCCTGATCATCATCCTCCTGAGCTGCATTCTGACCCATGATTTTCTGATACCCAATAATACGGATGCCGAAAACAGGATTATGATCATTTTTACCGGACTGATCGCAGCACTTGGAGCGGCCAGCTGCTATCTGGACGGCGATGTGGTTGCAGTCTGGGAATGCTTTGCCATTGTCTATCTCCTTCTTTATCTGGCCCTGGTACGCGCCTTCGACAAGACAGATCAGGTGACCGGCCTGCCAAACCGGAACGCCTTTACCCTGGCCTTTTTCCGTAGGAGGAGAAAGGAAGCAGGGCTTCTGGTATCCTTTGATTTAAACCATCTCAAACATTTCAATGACGAGGAAGGCCATCAGATCGGAGACCAGTATCTCCGCGCCTTTGCACAGACAGCGAATAAGAAGCTGTCTTCTTTTGGAAGACTCTACCGGGTCGGCGGTGATGAATTCTGTCTGGTCTCTTATGAGGATCCTGAGAGGGTGAAGACGGCCCTCGATGACCTGAGCCGCATGGAAAAATGCGATCCGGAGTATGGAGATTATCCTCTGGATTTCGCTTACGGCATTGCGGCCCGTGAACCAGGGGAGACCAACGAATCTCTCTATGAGCGTGCGGATGCGATCATGTATGAAAACAAGAGACAGACAGAGGAAGGCAGAAGCCGGATCTGAGATTTCCGCTTTTTTCCACTTGCATAAAACCATCTTGACGAAATTTCGCCGTTCGGCTATAAGTTATCTTAAGAGGATAGAATAAAGCCGAACGGCTTTTTTTATAACCTACATTCGAAAATAACGCCGTACGGCTATATCAGGGAGCAGCTATGTCCAATCATTCCATTCGGGTTTTAGATCCCGCCGACTTCGGCAGAGCGGTACACAACAGAAGAAAAGAGCTCGGTTACACACAGAAGTATATTTCAGAAATGACAGGTATCAGTGCAAGCTTTATATCCGATCTCGAGAATGGCAAGGCTACAGTAGAGCTTGGGAAAGCAATGATGCTTGCCAGTCTCATGGGTCTTGACATTACTATTTCCAGCAGGTGATCTCTATGAAGAAATTACTGGTTTCTATTGAAAAGAACGGAGAGCAGATCGGGGTTGGAACCATTGAGGACAATGGAATTTCTGATGCGGTGTTTTCCTATGACCGGTCGTGGCTTGATACAGAGGGCGCAATCCCAGTATCCTTAAGCCTTCCCCTGCAGGAAGAGCCATTTTCTCCGAAAGAAACAAAAAATTATTTTGAAGGGCTGCTGCCTGAGGGTTTTACAAAAAGATCGGTTGCTGAATGGATGCATGCAGATGAGGGAGATTATCTGACCATTCTTTCCGGTCTGGGTCAGGAATGTCTGGGTGCAATCCAGGTTATAGAAGAAGGGACAGAGCCTCCCAGGGCCAGATATGTCAGAATGACAGATCAGAGAATGGAGGAATTCGCAGCTGAGGGTGCTGTAAAATCTGCTGAGATCGTCACAGCACTGCATCTTTCTCTTACCGGCGCTTCGGGGAAAACGGGACTCTATTTTGATGAAGAGCATAAGCTTTGGTATCTTCCGGAGGGTACGGCGCCCAGTACTCATATTGTAAAGCAGAGCCATATCCGACTGAAGGATATGGTGACAAATGAACAGCTCTGCCTTGCAGCGGCAAGGAAGCTTGGGATAGAAGTTCCGTCCAGTTTCGCGGTGAAGACGAAAAACGAAAATCCGCTTTTCGCAACTCCGAGATATGACAGAGTGATCTCGGACAGGAGCAGGGTCCTTGACGGTCTGTCTGTTCCTTACAGGCTTCATCAGGAGGATATGGCTCAGGCATTGGGAATTGCTGCCGAGAATAAATATGAGACAGTTCCTTCCGGATATACGGAAAAGGTCTGTGAGCTGCTGCGGAAATTCTCAAGTGACCCGATCAGAGACATGCTTCGCTTCTGGAATATTCTTATTTTCAATTATCTGATCGGAAACACGGATGGCCATATCAAGAATTTCTCGCTTCTCTATGACCAGAATCTGTCGAATCTTCATCTGGCTCCGGCATATGATATTGTAAGTACAGTTGTCTATCCAGGTCATACGCGGAATATGTCGATGTTTATCGGAGACAGGATAAATATAGACCAGATCAGGCGCAGTGATTTCATCGAAGGTGCCAGAAGATCAGGCATTCAGGCTGCAATTATTACGAAGCAGTTTGATACAATGGCGGATCATTTTGAAAAAGCGATCCATCAGGCATCTGATGATCTTCAGCAGAAAGAGTATGAAAACGCCGGGAAAATCAGAGATGCAATCCTGAAAAACTCCGGATACAGGAATCTCTGATCATGTGACATATGGTTTTGAATTTTGTTTCTGTCAGTCTGAGACTTTAAGCACCCCCTTTGAAAAGAGGTATGGGAATCAACGGAAAAAGAGAGTAGACTGGCAATATAGTAGAGGTCAGTAATCTGAAAGGAAATCAGATGGGAAATATATACCAGTATGAGGACTTTGATCCGAAAAGCTACAAATGGGACTGGCGTGGAAGACGGCTGGCAGAAAGCCTGAGATCCACCCGCTGGATTCCGGCGATTCTTGTGATTTTGCTGGCGGTCATTCTTGCTTACTGGTTCGGTGCTTATCTTCTGCTGGATGGCATCTCGCCCTGGGTTATCCCTTTTGTGGTTCTTGCCCTCTTTTTCGCCCTTCTGGGTATCCGCACCATCATTGCCTGGAGCTTTGCCAGCAGAGCCGGACGGCTTCCTATGAAGGGCCGGCATGACTATAATCTCTGGCTCTATCACAATGAACTCTGGCAGTATCCGGAAGCTGCAAATCAGGTTCTTTTATCCATGGCCGCTATTGATATTCTGAGGTCTGAAATCGGTCTGGCAAAACAGGCTCTGGATCAGATCGATACGGATATTCTGGATATCAAAGGCAAGAAACTCTATTCCCTTTACCGGCTGATCACAGCTATTCAGAGCGGTTCGGAAGATACGGAAGAATGGTACAAGAGCTATACCAGTCTGACCTTCGAGAAGAATCCTTTCGAAGACAAGGCAGTCTTCCCTTCGGACGGGATGGTGGCACGCTGGGTTGTCGGAAACGGTCACGTCAGCTATCAGGCTCAGGAAATGAGAGATGCGGTGCGCTCCATTGCCAGGACGCGAAACTCCAATGGCAGCGGCATGCAGCTTTTCCGCGGTCTTACGATCCTTCTTTTGTCTCTTCCCTTTCTTTTTGCCGGCCTGAATGTTTTCCTGATACGGAAAAACGGCTGGTATTTCTACCCGGCCTTCGGTATATTCGGGTCAGTCATTTCTACGGTGATCCTTCTTCTCTACTGCTATCAGTCTGTTCGGACAAGGATCGAAAGGGCAGCCACCAAAGCGGAAAGAGGGAAGGAAGCCGGAAGCTTTAAGACCTTCCGGAAAAAGTGGAAGAAGAGAAAACTGCCCAGGCAGGAAGAAGAGGATACTTCGGATCAGGAAGAAGATCAGCAAAATGAAAACAATCTGAACGGTCCGACTTCAGAGAATGATGACGGATTCCGGGATAATGAGGAATCTCCATATGACAGAAATTCGGAATATGACAGGGAATCTCAATCCAGAGAAGGTTTTCGCTTTAACAGATCTTCCAGATACGATCCGGATTCCTATGATTCAGAAGAAGATTTCGATGAAGATGAGTCCGGAGAGGATTCGCAGGAAGATACCGCTGAGCAGAAGACGGTATTCCTGGTAGAGCCTAAAACCGTTAGTTACTGGAGCAAGGAAAAGATCGCCCTTCGGAGAATGATTTCCTACCTTGTGACGGCGACTCTGGTGATCGCTGTCGGTGTGGGTCTCCTTCTGTCATCCTCCGGTCCTTTTCTAACCAGTTCTGATCAGCGAAGGCTGGAAGGAAACGGAGAAGATGTAACCATCCTTTTCCCCTGGCAGCATGCTTTCAAGTCTACTTCCTCCATCTATCAGTGGAATTTCTGGTATCTTGCCATCAAGTATACAGGAAAGGATTCAGGCGACGGCTCCCATGAGGAGTATTTCCGCACAGCAGATTCCATCCTCATGCAGTACTGGCCGGATGCCGAAAAACTGGACAGTGCCGGAGGATCCTCTTCGTCAGTGAATGCGAAGGAGAAGAGCTCCTCGGATCAATCGTCGGATGAATCTTCTGACAGTAGCTCTGAGGATGACGCTGCAGATGATTCGGATTCCGCAGACGCGGACCTCGATAACAGCGACAGCTTGGACAGCAGTGATTCGGATGCGGAGACTGATGAAAATGCAGACCCGGTAAAGACTTCAATGTCCCTTGTCTTTCAGTATCTGAAGGAAAACTCTTCCTATCCGAATATGAGTCTGTCTTTTGGAAGCAGCGCCAAGGGTGATACCTATGCGACAGTCGCAAAAACCACAGAAAATTCGGCCTCCACGACTCGTCAGGTCGAATACCGCCTTTATCAGAACACAAATGCGAATGCTTCTGATGGTCAGATCGAAATCGTCTGCGAGAAGGTCTATGACGGGGCCCTGCAGGACGCTAAGATCGAAGGCTTCTATCTCGTCGATCCGGACACGGAGAAGGTCACGGACGAGCACCGGACAAGCTGGTAGAAATATATTTTTTCGGAATTTGATGCAGATTTAACATTTCTATGATATTGTTAATCTGTATTGAAGGAACAGAAAAATGCTGCTGAAGCGGACAGCTTTTCCGGTCTTTTGGAAGGAGGGGTTATGTTTATTTTTCTTGTCATTGTCTTAATCATCATTCTGATTCTAATCCTCGTCAATATTCGTATCGTTCCCCAGGGCAAAACCTTCATTATCGAACGTCTCGGTAAATATAAGGAGACCTGGAATGCCGGCCTCCACGTAAAGACGCCTTTCATTGAGCGTGTCGCCAACGTGATTTCCATGAAGGAACAGGTCCTTGATTTTCCGCCACAGGCTGTAATCACCAAGGATAATGTCACCATGCAGATCGATTCGGTTGTCTTCTGCAAGGTCTTCGATTCCAAGCTTTTCACCTACGGCGTCGAGTCGCCCATGTCAGGTCTTCAGAACCTGTCGGCAACCACCCTTCGGAATATCATCGGTGATATGGAGCTCGATCAGACCCTGACCAGCCGTGAGGTCATCAATGGTAAAATGCAGACCATCCTGGACGAGGCAACCGATGCCTGGGGAATCAAGGTCACGAGAGTTGAGATCAAGAATATCCAGCCGCCCAAGGAAATCGAAGAGGTCATGACCAAGCAGATGCGGGCAGAGCGGGAGCGTCGGCAGACCGTCCTCGAGGCTCAGGCCCATCAGGAGGCTGTTGTCAGCCGGGCTGAGGGTGATAAGAAGGCCAAGATCCTTGCGGCAGAGGCAGAGCGTGATGCACAGATCGCCCTGGCCGAAGGCCGTGCAAAATCTGTGAAGATGGTTTATGAGGCAGAGGCCGAAGGCTTAAAGAAGCTGAATGAAGCCAATATCGGTGAGTCGGTTCTGAGACTGAAGGGCATTGAGGCTCTGAAGGAAGTCTCTGACGGACGTGCAACGAAGATTTATATGCCGTCCGATATCGCCAATGCGGTAAGCTCTCTGGGCCTGGTCGGTGAATCTCTTGGCATCGGTGATGCAACGCCGGTGGATAAGACACCGAAGCCGGAGAAAAAGGATGCACCGGATCCCTGTATCACTCCAGAAACCGGAAAGGGCGGAGTCGATGCGGCCAGAACCACGGAAGCCATCGAAGATTCCGTGGAAGGAAAGGGCTTTCATGTCTGCGATCACTGCGGAGAGCTGACACCGGATAACGAAACCTACTGCATTCACTGCGGACAGAAGCAGTAAGGATTTCGGATATCTGTCTGCCGAAGGAATGCGCGGCAGGTCTTGAAGCAATTCTGCAGCAGTTGATCAGAAACAATCATAAATTATCTATTCTCAGTATTTTAGAAGTAACAGGGCAAGGGAGCCTCAATGACTTCCTTGCCTTTTATCGGTTTTTTTTAGTTCTGAGAGGCTTTTTAAAAATTTTAGAGGTATCTTTTGTTACCTGTATATTGTAAGGGAATTTTTTTCTAAATATTTTCCCGGGAGATTATGAAATGAAATTTTTGAATTCCAGATTCCACAGTCCGGGTCATGCAAACGGCGGCAGCCCGGCCGGCGCTCTTTCAAATGAGCCGGCTGCAGAGAATATCATCGAACTTCGCCATGTCATGAAGCAGTATGAAGACAACGGCTTTATTGCTGTGGAAGACTTTAACCTGGATGTAAAGAAGGGTGAATTTGTTACCTTCCTTGGACCCAGCGGCTGCGGCAAGACGACGACTCTTCGGATGATCGCAGGATTTGAGCTTCCGACCTCGGGAGAAATCCTTCTGAACGGAAAGTCCATCACCAACCTGCCTCCCTATGAGAGGCCTATCAATACGGTCTTTCAGCGCTATGCCCTTTTCCCTCACATGAATATCTATGACAATATCGCCTTCGGCTTAAAGCAGAAGAAGATGCCCAAGGATCAGATTGAGAAAAAGGTAAAGCGGATCCTTTCCCTGGTAGATCTCGAGGGTTTTGAGGACCGGGCGGTGTCGACTCTTTCCGGCGGACAGCAGCAGCGGATCGCCATCGGACGTGCCCTGGTCAATGAACCGGAGATCCTCCTTCTGGATGAACCCCTGGCGGCTCTGGACCTTAAGATGCGCCAGGAGATGCAGCTCGAACTGAAGGCCATGCACGATAAGCTTGGCATCACCTTTATCTATGTCACTCATGATCAGGAGGAAGCTCTGACCATGTCGGACAAGATCGTTGTCATGAGTGAGGGCAGGATTCAGCAGATCGGAACGCCGGAAGACATCTATAATGAGCCCAAGAATATTTTTGTCGCCGACTTTATCGGTGAATCCAACATTTTCAGCGGTCTTATGACCGGCGACCGTCAGGTTCGTTTCTGCGGCGGAGCTTTCGAATGCCTGGATGACTTCCCCCAGGGAACCCATGTGACAGCCGTGGTCCGTCCCGAGGATGTCGAGATCGTGGCTCCTGAGGATGGCATCATTCATGCCGAGGTCATCGGCGTCATCTTCAAGGGCATGCACTATGAGATCACCATGCAGTCCGGAAAGAATGAGATCGTCGCCCGGACGACAAAGTCCCAGAAAGTCGGCGATGCGGTCGGCATCCGCCTGGAGCCGGACGGGATTCATGTCATAAAGGCTGAGGACAATACCAATACCTTCGCCGTGGATATCAACAAGGACCAGAGGCTTTCCTATAATGACAGGCTTCTCCACGTCAGCCTGACTCACCTGCTTCCGGGATCAAAGCGGCAGGAGGACGGCACCATCATCGATGCCCAGGGAGAGGAGGTCGACTTCGACCGGATCCGGGTACTTGCCTCCATTCAGCCCGAGGATATCGAGATGACCGATGATCAGGAGGAAGGTCTGGAATACGGCAATATCTCCAATCTGATTTATGAAGGTGACCATTATCTCTACATCGTTCATACCGATACCGAGCAGGATTTCGCCGTCTATGACGAGGACCTCTGGAACATGGGCGACCGGGTCGGCCTGATCATGCCGACAGACAAGATGAAGTTCACGGTCACCAAAAGGAAATAATACACTTACAGGAAGGAATGAGAAAAATGCGTTTTTCCAGAAAGAATCTCTGCATTCCTTATGCACTTTTTCTCCTTTTATTTGTAGCAGCGCCGCTTCTGGTACTGGCATATTACGCCTTTACGGACGGTACGGGACGGTTTACATTTGCCAATCTGACCGGCTTCTTTACCAATCCGAACACCATGGGCACCCTGGTTTATTCTCTGGCCCTGGCCGCAGTCACGACCATTGTCTGCGTTCTTCTGGCCTATCCTCTGGCTTATTTTCTTGCGACCAGCCGGATGAAATCCAGGAGCGTGGCCCTGATGATGTTCATTATCCCTATGTGGATCAACTTCTCTCTCCGGATTACGGCACTGAAGGAGGTTCTGACCGCCATCGAAGGAAACCTGGCCTTCTATCCCTTCCTCAATGCTGTGATCGGCATGACCTATGATTTCCTGCCCTTTATGATTCTGCCGATCTACAGTTCGATTGAAAAGTTAGACCCGGCTCTTCTGGAGGCAGCAGAGGATCTGGGTGCCAATCCGAAGAGGGCCTTTCTCCAGGTAACCCTGCCCCTTTCAATCCCGGGTGTCATGAGCGGAATCTCCATGGTCTTTCTTCCGGCCATGACCAACTACGTGGTTCTGGATATGCTCTATAACAAGACCTATATCATGGGCTCCCTGATCGGAAGCTATTTCGCGGCCTACAACTGGAACGGCGGTTCCATGATTGCCCTGATCCTTCTCGGTATCATCTGTCTCTTTACTTTCTTCAGTGACAGCAGTGAAAAGGATACAGTCAGAGGAGGTGCTCGGTTTTGAAAGAGAAGAAAATTGGAATCGGACGGGCAGTCTTCTTTGTCATTATGCTTTTTGCCCTGTATTTCCCCATCCTGATTCTTGCGGTTTACAGCTTTACAAGCTCCACCAACCTGGGAGCCATCCGGGGCTTCTCCCTGCAGAACTATATCACGCTTTTTACGACGCCTGAGCTTCGGGATATGATCATCGGAACTCTGGCCCTGGCCTTTGTTTCGGCTCTGATATCGACTGTTCTCGGAACGACGGGCGCGATCGGTGCCTTCTATTCCGGTCAGAAGATGAAGAAGATGATCAATGGACTGAACCAGATCCCGGTCATCAATGCGGATGTTGTCACGGGCTTTTCCATGTGCGTCCTTCTGGTGGTAGTCCTTCATATGAATAAGGATTCCTATCTACCGCTTATCATCGGTCATGTGGTTCTGTCGGCGCCCTTTGTCTACCTCTCGGTCCTGCCCAAATTAAAGCAGCTGGATTCCAGTCAGTATGAAGCCGCCCTGGATCTGGGGGCCAGACCCGGCCGGGCCATCCGTCAGGTCATTCTGCCTCAGCTTATGCCGGGCATTATTTCGGGCTTCGGTCTGGCGGTCACCCTGTCACTGGATGACTACTTCATTGCAACCTATACCAAGCCGGCAACCTTCAATACCATTTCGACCTATGTCGTCAATGCGACCAAGGGCTCCCAGACCACGATCAAGACCGCTCTCTGGGCTCTGTCGACACTGATTTTCGTAGTCGTTATCCTGGTCGTTGTGGCGGCCAATCTCTTCGCCGGACGGAATGAGAATCGACTGAAGAAGGAGGGCGGAAGTGAGAAGGCATAATAGTAAGCTTCTGAATAAATCTCATATTGAACCCGATTTCAGGCAGGAAATGAAGGGCATGAGCAGAGAAAAATTCAGCCTGCAGAGACTGAACGGAAAGGGTCTGACCCGTCTGGGCGCAGGTCTTCTTCTGGTAGTTCTTGCTCTGATATCTGTTTTTACTCCGACCTCTGTAAGGGCTGCGGAGGCAGACCAGACAAAGCAGGGAACGAGTGCAGAGACAGGAAACAAGTCAGATGCAGGGTCAGGTGACGTATCAGCTGCAGAAACAGGAAACAGGTCTGACGCGAAATCCGACGAGAAAACTGTCACCCTCCGTGTCTGCAACTGGGAAGAGTATATGGATGAAGGAGACTGGGATGCCTCCGAGGCCATCGATCTGCCTTCCGGTAAGATCATCGGAAAGAAGTCCATGATCGAGGATTTCGAGGACTGGTACGAGAAGAATTACGGAGTCAAAGTCAAGGTTGAGTATTCGACCTTCGGTACAAATGAAGACCTCTATAACATGCTGACCCTGGGCGACAGCTATGATCTGATCTGCCCCTCGGAATACATGTTCATGAAGCTGATCAGTGAGGATAAGCTGGTGCCTCTGTCCGATGGCTTCTTCGACAGCTCCAATCCCCTGAATTATTACACCAATGGGGTATCGCCCTATATTTCATCCATCTTCAGGAATCACAAGATCGACGGCAAGGCCTGGAGCAGCTATGCGGCCGGCTATATGTGGGGCGTCACAGGCATTGTCTACAATCCGAAGCTTGTGACCAGGAAAGAGGCATCCACCTGGGACATCCTTTCCAATCCGAAATTTAAGAACCGGGTGACCATCAAGGACAGCGTCCGGGAATGCTATTTCGCTGCAGTCGGTGCCCTGGAGCATGATAAGCTTGTGAATCCGGATTTTATCAATTCCTCCGATTACAAGGAAAAGCTCGAGGACGTGATGAACAACACGTCGCCACAGATGATCGCCAGGGTTCAGAACTGGCTCCAGAACATGAAGGACAATGTCTATTCCTTCGAGGTTGATGCCGGAAAAGCCGACATGATCACAGGCAAGGTCGCCGCCAACTATCAGTGGTCGGGCGATGCCGTCTATACTATGGATCAGGCCGATGAGGACGGAATCCGGCTGGATTTTGCGGTTCCCGAGGAGAGCACCAATATCTACTTTGACGGCTGGTGCATGCTGAAGAGCGGTATCGGCAATGACCCGGACAAGCAGCAGGCAGCCGAGGCCTTCATTAACTTTGTCTCCCGGCCCGACAATGCCATTCGGAATATGTATTACATCGGCTACACCTCCTGCATTTCGGGTGGTTCCGATCCCCGGATTCTTGAATACCTGAAGTGGAAATACGGAGCCAGGGACGGGGACAGCACGGCCAAGCCCTACGATCTGACTTACTTTTTCGCGGGCGATGAAAAAAATTCAGACCCGGCCTATCTTTTGAATGTGCCGGCCGAATCCATCCAGAGGCAGCTGGGCGCCCAGTATCCCGGTAAGGATGTGATCCAGAGGTCCAGCATCATGCGCTATTTCGATGCCAATCAGAGCAAGGCCATCAACAGCATGTGGGTCAATGTCCGCTGCTACAACATCTTGAAGATGCCCATCTGGGGATGGGCTGTTCTGATCCTTGCCCTGGCCGGATGCGCAGTCCTCGTCATCCGGAAGTTTCGCAAGGGAAAGACGAAAAAGATCTGAAAGGGATGCGGAAAAGAAAATGCGAAAATAGGACTGCAGACAAATCAGGGAGTTTTTTCCGCCAACAAACAGGGAAAACTATAAAAGATTAACAAAAAATTAACAAAGAATTTGTACACTATTATAAAATTTCAGGAGAAATTGGCATTATCTTGTACTTTTTTTAGAGTTTCACAAGCGTACAATAATAAACGATCGAAGCAAAGAGAAAGTGTGTGGTTATATAGCTAAGGCGCTATGACCTGCACTTTTTCGCATTTTTACAGGGTCTTTCGATCGGTGATTCAAAAGAAAACCCTTCAGGGGAGGTGATTTGATGGACGCCCTGGTAAAGAATCTCTTGGGCGAATTAAAAGTAGAAACTGTTTTTACCATTCCGATCTTCGGAGGAATTCCGATCAGTGAATCTATAGTAGTTACATGGATCATGATTGCAGCGGTCCTTCTTCTTTCTCTTCTTCTGACGAGAAACCTGAAGGTGGACAATCCCGGCAAGGGCCAGCTGGCTCTGGAGGGAGCGGTCCAGTGGCTGTGGAATTTCTTCAAGAATACCATGCAGGGAGAAGGGCAGGAGTATTACTACTACCTCATGTCCGTCATGGTCTACATTGGCATGGCCAATCTGATCGGAATCATCGGCTTCAAGCCGCCGACCAAGGATATCAATGTGACGGTTGCCCTGTCGCTTTTAAGCATCATTCTGATTCAGGTCAGCGGATGGAGAAAGAAGGGCGCCAAGGGGTATTTTAAGAGCTATGCCAAACCCATAGCCATCATCGCTCCCTTAAATGTACTGGAGCTTGGCATCAAGCCTCTGTCTCTGTGCATGCGTCTGTTCGGTAACGTCTTAGGCTCCTTCGTCATCATGGAACTCTTGAAACAGGTTCTGCCGGTATTTCTGCCTGTCATCTTCAGTCTCTACTTCGATGTATTCGACGGACTGATTCAGGCTTATGTCTTCGTCTTCCTGACGGCACTCTTTATGTGCGAGTGCATGGAGGATTCCTGACAGGTTAAGCAGACAGAAAACATTTTCGAAGAAAATATAGACCAAGTGAAAACAGGGAGCAGGAAAAACTGTTTTGAGACAGTAAAACTGGTTCCCGAAAATTACAAAAAGAAAAAGTAAAGGAGAAAACATTATGTCATCCACAATTTTAGTAGCAATTGGCGCAGGTATCGCAGTTCTGACCGGTATCGGAGCAGGTCTCGGCATCGGCAAGGCAACCGCAGCATCCGTTGATGCCATCGCAAGACAGCCGGAAGCAGCACCGAAAATTCAGACCAACCTCCTCTTAGGATGTGCCCTTGCCGAGGCAACCGCTATTTACGGTTTCGTTATCGCTCTTCTGATCATCATGGTTCTGAAGTAATATCGAAGGAATTTATAGCGATCGAACGAAATCGAATACAGGAGGAAAAGCGATGCTTGATATCTCATTTCCTTCCATCCTCTTTACCATCATTAACATTCTGTTCTTTGCCTGGATCATGAAGAAATTTCTCTTCCAGCGGGTCATGAATGTGATTAACGAGAGGCAGAAGCATATCGCGGATCAGTTTGCCGAAGCTGAAGAAAAGCAGAAGGCGGCAGACCGGACCCGGAATGAATATGAAGAACATTTGAGAAATGCAAAGCAGGAATCTCAGAAGCTTCTCCAGGATACCATGGACAAGGCAGAGGCGGAGCGCCAGAAGCGGGTTCAGGAGACGGAGGAAGAAATTTCAGAGATGAAAAAGAAGGCTGCCAGAGATCTTGCCCTGGAGCAGGAAAAGGCTAAGAAGGATCTGCAGGCGGATATTTCCCGTCTGGCTGTACAGGCAGCCCGTAAGATTCTGATCGAAGGACAGGAAGGGCAGAAAGAAAATGAAGGAAGCGGCAATTGAACAGGCCCGTGCCCTCTATAGAGAAGTCCCGGACCGGCAGGAGTTCATGGAATTCATGGACGTCATGCGGCTTGTGCCGGAACTTACGGATCTTCTGGACCGGCCTGTCGTTAAAATGTCGGACAAGATCCGGGTGATACGGCGCCTGTCTGAGAAGGCCGGCTTTTCGACGAAAATCTGTAATTTCCTGATCGAACTGACCCGGAACCATCAGATTTCCCTTCTTCCCGAAATTGCAGAGGCTTATTTAAAGATCTGGGATGAAGAGAATCATTATCTGAAGATCGAGGCAATCTTTGCCAAGGAGCCGACAGATGATGAGATTCGAAAGGCCCGGGATTATCTTGGAAAACGTTACGGGTCCCGCCATGTCCAGCTCTGTGTTGAGGTCGATCCCTCGATTCTGGGCGGACGGATCCTAAGGACACGCGGCGTGGAATTCGATCAGAGCTACCGGGGCCGGCTGGAACAGCTGGAGAAATCACTGATAGAGGAGGCATATTAACTTGAGCTCTATTCAGGCACAGGACATTATCTCTATTATTAGAGAAGAAATAGAAAATTTTGACTGGGACCAGACCAGCCGGGAAGTCGGAACCGTTATCTCGGTCGGCGACGGCATTGCCACGATCTACGGCATTGATCATGCAATGTACGGCGAAATCGTTCTCTTTGAGAACGGTGAAAAGGGCATGGTTCAGGATATTCGAAGAAACGAGATCGGCGTCATCCTCTTCGGACGGGATGCCGGTATCTATGAAGGCATGAAGGTCAGCCGGACCGAGAAGCGAGCCGGCATCCCGGTCGGCGATGCCTTCGTCGGCCGTGTCATCAATGCGCTCGGCGAGCCCATTGACGGCAAGGGCGATATCGTATCGACCGGCTACAACCCCATTGAACGGGAGGCGCCCGGCATTATCGACCGTCAGCCGGTCAACAAGCCTTTGGAAACAGGAATTCTTGCCATTGATTCCATGTTCCCCATCGGCCGCGGCCAGAGAGAGCTGATCATCGGCGACCGGCAGACCGGTAAGACCAGTATTGCCGTTGACACCATTCTGAACCAGAAGGGCAAGGATATCATCTGCATCTATGTCGCCATCGGCCAGAAGGCGACGACCGTTGGAAAGGTAGAGCATACCCTCGAAGAACACGGCGCCATGGACTATTCCATTATCCTTTCGGCAACGGCAGCGGAGCCGGCATCCCTTCAGTATGTCGCACCCTATGCGGGCACGGCTCTGGGCGAGTATTTCATGGATCAGGGCAGGGATGTCCTGATCATCTATGATGATTTAAGTAAGCATGCCGTCGCCTACCGTGAGATTTCCCTTCTTCTGGGAAGGTCTCCGGGACGTGAGGCTTATCCGGGCGATGTCTTCTATCTGCACTCCAGACTCCTGGAGCGGTCCTCTCATCTTTCCGATGAGAAGGGCGGCGGTTCAATGACGGCGCTGCCCATTATCGAGACACAGAACGGTGACGTATCGGCCTATATTTCGACCAACGTCATCTCTATCACAGACGGTCAGATCTTCCTTGAGACCGGACTCTTCTTCTCCGGCCAGAGACCGGCCGTCAATGTCGGACTTTCGGTTTCCCGTGTCGGCGGCGCAGCCCAGACCAAGGCCATGAAGAAGGCATCCGGTTCCATCCGTGTCGACCTGGCCCAGTACCGTGAGCTGGAGGTCTTCACCCAGTTCGCATCGGATCTGGATCCGACGACCAAGGCTGAGCTGGATCATGGCTCCGCTCTGATGGAGCTCTTAAAGCAGCCCCTGTCTCATCCTATGAGTATGGCGGAGGAGGTTATCAGCCTGGTTCTGGCCAACCATAACTTCTTTGATTCGACACCGAAGAAGCTGATCAAGAAGGAGCAGGCCCAGGTTCTTGATGATTTCCATAAGAATCACGGCCTGGTGATCTCGGAGCTTACCGAGAAAAAGGCCCTGACCGAGGATCTCGAGCAGGAAATCGTGGAATTCGCCGAGGACTTCCGTAAGGAAGCCGGTCAGGTGGATACGAGTGCAGCAGATTCCAATGATAAGAAGGCGGATTCCGAGGGCTCTAAGGATCCGGCCGAAACTGCCGGGGACAAGGGCAGTCAGAGTGACGCCGCCTCGGATCATGAGGAGGCTTAATCATGGCCAGTCAGAAGGAAATCAAGGACCGGATGGCGTCCATTCAGCAGACGCTTAAAATTACAAACGCCATGTACATGATCTCCTCCTCCAAGCTCCAGCAGGCAAAGAAGGTTCTGAAGGAGACTGAGCCCTACTTCTATGCCTTGAACGATGCCATGTCCCGGATCCTCCGTCATGTGCCGGATATGGAAAGCGTCTATTTCCGCGATTATTCCGACAGGAAGAAGGAAGACCTGGTTGTGGGCTATGTAGTTGTCACATCGGATAAGGGTATGGCCGGCGCCTATAACCAGAATATCTTCAAGATCGCAGAGAAGGAACTGAAGGAGACGCCCAACCACAAGCTCTATGTCTTAGGCGAGATTGGCCGGCATTATTTCGAGGCCCATCACATCCCGATCGATAAGACCTTCCATTATACGATTCAGAAGCCGACCATGGGCCGGGCCAGAAGAATGGGCGAGGACCTGCTTGCCGCTTATCTGGACGGAAGCATTGATGTCCTTCGCATCATCTATACCCGGATGGAAAATTCCGTGGAAGAGGTTGCGGAGATGGAAGAGCTTCTCCCCCTGAAGAAGACGGACTTCGAGATGCAGCTTCCGGCAGGAGTTGTCATGGAGGATATCACCTTCAAGCCGTCTCCGGAAAAGGTCATGGAAGAAATCGTTCCGGATTATCTGATCGGTTTCATTTACAGCTCTCTGGTAGAATCCTTTGCTTCGGTGCAGAATGCCCGGATGATGGCAATGCAGTCATCTTCGGATTCGGCCAGAAAGATGCTGTCTCAGCTGAGTCTGGCCTACAACCGGGCAAGACAGGCGGCCATTACCCAGGAGATCACCGAGGTAGCTGCCGGCGCGAGAGCCCAGAAGCGTGAGACTTAAAGAGGATTGGAGAGATTCATATGAATAAAGGAAAAATCGTACAGGTCATGGGACCTGTCGTAGATGTGGAATTTGATGAATCACTGCCGCTTCCGGCTATTCGTGATGCCCTGGAAGTAGACAACCACGGTAAAAGGGTTGTCATGGAGGTGGCTCAGCATGTCGGAAACCATACAGTCCGCTGTATCATGCTTTCCGCTTCCGAAGGCCTCTACCGGGATATGGAAGTCACAGCAACCGGAGCCCCCATTCAGGTTCCGGTCGGTGAGGAAAATCTGGGCCGTCTCTTCAACGTCCTGGGTGAGACCATCGACGGCGGAGACCAGATTACCGATGAAGAGAAATGGTCCATCCACCGGGAGCCGCCCGCTTATGCGGATGAAAGCACAACTCAGGAAATGCTGGAAACCGGAATCAAGGTCATCGACCTTCTGGCTCCCTACGCCAAAGGTGGTAAGGTCGGCCTCTTCGGCGGTGCCGGTGTCGGAAAGACCGTTCTGATCCAGGAACTGATCCGGAACGTGGCAGAAGAGCAGCACGGTTATTCCATTTTCACCGGTGTCGGCGAGCGTTCCCGTGAGGGTAACGATCTCTGGTCGGAAATGAAGGCCTCGGGCGTTCTGGAGAAGACCGCCCTGGTTTTCGGACAGATGAACGAATCTCCCGGAGCCCGGATGAGAGTCGCAGAGACCGGACTGACCATGGCCGAATATTTCCGTGACAAGGAGCATCAGAATGTGCTCCTCTTTATTGATAATATCTTCCGATTCACCCAGGCAGGCTCCGAGGTCTCGGCCCTTTTAGGCCGGATGCCTTCCGCCGTCGGCTATCAGCCGACCCTGGCAACCGAAATGGGCGCTCTCCAGGAGCGGATCGCTTCCACCAAGAACGGATCCATCACTTCGGTGCAGGCGGTCTATGTTCCTGCCGATGACCTGACCGATCCGGCGCCGGCAACGACCTTCGCCCATCTGGATGCAACGACCGTTCTGTCCAGAAAGATCGTGGAACAGGGTATCTATCCGGCCGTTGACCCTCTGGAATCTTCTTCCCGGATTCTGGAACCGGACATCGTCGGCGAAGAGCATTACGAGACGGCCCGCCGGGTTCAGGAGGTTCTGCAGAAGTACAAGGAACTCCAGGATATCATCGCCATCCTCGGTATGGACGAGCTGGGTGACGAGGACAAGCTCATTGTCTACCGGGCCAGAAAGATCCAGCGTTTCCTTTCCCAGCCCTTCCATGTGGCAGAGCAGTTCACCGGTCTCAAGGGCAAATATGTACCGGTCGAGGAAACCATCCGCGGCTTCAAGGCTATTCTGGATGGAGAAATGGATGACTATCCGGAAAATGCCTTCTTCAATGTCGGAACCATCGACGAAGTGAAGGAAAAGGCCGAAAGCCTGAAAGGGTGATAAAATGGCAGGGAATACATTTTATATCAAAGTCATATCCACCGGAGGAGTCTTTTTCTCCGGCAGGGTTTTGAATGCCATTATTCCGGCCTTTGACGGTCAGAAGGGCATCCAGGCTCATCATGAGGATATGGTCATTGCCATCGATGACGGCACCATGAAGATCCAGCCGGTCGGACCGGACGGAAAGGCCGGAGAATGGATGGAAGCAGTTGTGGGCCGAGGCATGGCCTGGATTGCCAACAACCGGGTTCAGGTGGTCGTTCAGACCGCCGAACGTCCGGAGGATATCGATATCCGCCGGGCCGAGGAGGCCAGAGACCGGGCAAGAGAGCAGCTCCGCCAGAAGCAGAGTATCCAGGAATATTATCATTCCCAGGCTGCCATGTCCCGGGCTATGGCAAGACTCAAGGCCGTCAATGCCAAGAATCATGATATCTGAATAGTTTATTTGGAAGGAAGCAGAATATGAAAAAACCTCAGGTAGATCCCAGCGTATTTATTGCAGACGGAGCCGTAGTCAAAGGCGATGTCAAGCTTGCCGAGGGCGTCAGCGTCTGGTTTAATGCAACCATTCGTGCCGACCGCGCACCGATCATCATCGGAAAGAATAGCAATATCCAGGATAATGCTGTCCTTCATGTCGAGGGCGGAGTTGTGCCCTACGGTGTCACCATCGGCGAGGGCGTCACCATCGGCCACAATGCCATTGTTCACGGATGCACGGTCGATGACAATACAACCATCGGTATGGGCGCCATTGTTTTAAACGGAGCCCATGTCGGAAAGAACTGCATGATCGGAGCCGGCGCCCTGATCCCGCAGAACAAGGTCATCCCTGATAATTCCCTGGTGGTCGGCCTGCCCGGCAAGGTCGTCCGGACCCTGTCTGAAGAGGAAATCGAGGCCAATCGCGAGAATGCCCTGAATTATGTCAAGGAAGGGCAGGAATACAAGGCCGAGCAGGAAGCTTCCAGGCAGTAATTGGAAATTATTACAGATTAAATCAAAACAGATTAAAATCTTTACAGAGAAAAAGGGCTGCTGCAGATTGACTGCACAGCCCATTTTCTGTATTTGGCCTAAGTCAGAGCAAAATACACCGTGATTCAAATTTTTCGTTGAAATCGATGTCCAGTGTTGGAATCTGATCTGAGGTCTATTTAGATGTCTCCTTCACCATATGCCGCTGCAGGATATCGTGGACAGCGGCCCGGAGGTAGGGCTTGCAGCGGTCCAGGGGAAAGGTCTTCGGATACATGATGCAGGAGTAGCCGGTGGATCCCATGAGCTCGATGATCATAAAGAGCATGACATCCGGGTCTCGGAATTCGCTTCCGCTCCGCTTGACCATTTCCTTGTAAAGGGTTTCAAAGTCAAAATCCTCCTGATTGGGCAGGGCCACATGGTCCTTTTCGTCCAGCATATATTTGGCGAAGACACCCCAGGACAGATCCTTGTGGAGAAATTCCAGGAGAGGCTTGTTGTCCTGGAGAACGGTCAGAATATGGTCCACGATAAAGTACATGCAGTCTTCGAGAGACATGTCATAGTCCTTCCGCTTCTCCATGTCGGCAATCAGGGAATTGTAGGCATCCATGAAAAGCTGGGTCGCCTTATAGACAACCAGATGATTCCGGATATCGTACTTATCCTTGAAATAGAGATAGAAGGTCCCCTTGGCGACACCGGCTCTCTCTGCAATATCAGAGACCGAGGTCTTGCTGACGCCCTTTTCGATAAAGAGGTCAAAAGCTCTGTTTAGAAGTGATGTACTTTTCTGCCTTTTGTTGGCATCTACCTTTTTCCCCATCTTTTCGCTTCTTCCCACTTATACAATTTCAATCGTTTGTTGCTTTATTATAATTGATTATTGACTAATGGTCAATTTTGTTTAATTATAGTATCGGAAAAAATGAACGATGGTCATATTTTGGCTGCTTATTTTTTCAATTTGCAACGATTATGAAATAAAGACAAGGAGTGTGATTTGAGATGCTGAAGGCTGCGAGAGGAATCGTAAAGTCCAGATTTGTTATTCTGGTACTTGCCATTCTCCTTCTGATTCCTTCGGGAATCGGCTATGTAAAGACGAGAGTCAATTACGATATCCTGACCTATCTTCCCAAGAACATTGAAACCATGAAGGGCCAGGACATCCTGGAAAAGGACTTCGGTACCGGCGCCTATTCCATGTACATTGTCAAAGGCATGGAATACAAGGAGGTCGCCGCATTAAAGAAGCAGATTGAAAAGGTACCCCATGTAGAGAACGTGCTCTGGTATGACAGTGTCCTGGATATCTCGGTTCCCAAGGAAATGATCCCGAAGACCTACCGGGAAGCCTTTGATTCGGGCGATGCGACCATGATGTTCATCGTCTTCGATCAGACGACATCATCGGATGCGACAATGAATGCGGTAAAGCAGATCCGTAAGATTTCCGGAAAGAGCTGTTTTCTGGCCGGCATGAGCGGACTGGTTGAGGATACCAAGGAACTGGCCGAAAAGGAGACCCCGATCTATGTACTGATCGCCGTTATCCTGGCTGTCATCGTTCTTTCCCTGACCATGGATTCCTATCTGATCCCGCTTTTCTTCCTGCTTTCGATCGGAATGGCCATTGTTTATAACCTGGGAACAAATATATTCCTCGGCGAAATTTCCTTCATCACCAAGTGTATTGCAGCCGTTCTTCAGCTGGGCGTCACTATGGACTATTCGATTTTCCTCTGGCACAGCTACCTGGAAGAGCAGGAGATCACCAACGGAGACAAGAAGGAAGCCATGGCAAGAGCCATTGCGGCGACTTTCCAGTCCGTTATCGGTTCTTCGGTCACGACTATCGCCGGATTCATCGCTCTCTGCTTTATGAGCTTTACCATCGGCCGTGACCTCGGAATCGTAATGGCCAAGGGCGTTGTCTTCGGCGTCATCTGCTGTATCACCGTACTTCCGTCCATGGTCCTGATTTTCGACAAGCCTCTGGAAGCCACACGGCATAAGCCCCTGCTTCCGGAATTCAAGCGGCTGCCCAAGCTGATCTCCAAGCGGTTCTACGTCTTCGGTTTACTTTTCCTTGTGATTCTTCCCTTCGCCCTCTACGGCCAGGGGCATACCAAGGTCTACTACAACTTGGGCGGAACCCTTCCCAAGAGTCTGCCGTCCATGCGGGCTTCTGCAGAGCTGGATAAGAATTTTACCTCCAATACGACCTATATGATTCTCTATGACAAGAATCTTTCATCCGGAGACAAGGCGGAGATGCTTTCCAAGCTTCAGGACGTCAAGGGCGTGGACAAGGCCATCGGACTCAACACTTTCGTCGGACCCTCTATTCCGGAAAGTATGATTCCGGATAAGATCAAGGATGTCCTTCAGAGTGACAAGTACGAGATGGCTCTGATCACCTCCAAATACAAGGTCGCAAGCGATGCGGTCAACAATCAGATCACCAAGGTCAATAAGATTGCAAAATCCTATGATTCAAAGGCCATGGTTGTCGGCGAGGCGCCCTGCACCAAGGATCTGATCCGGATCACCAACCGGGACTTCCAGATTGTAAACTGGGTTTCCATCGGACTGGTCTTCATTATCATCGCCTTCGTACTGAAGTCCTTCAGCCTGCCCTTCATTCTGGTAGCTGTCATTGAGTTCGCAATCTTCATCAACATGGGTATTCCTTATTACACCGGAACCACCCTTCCTTTCGTCGCATCGATCGTCATCGGAACCATTCAGCTGGGCTCCACCGTCGACTATGCGATCCTGATGACAACCCGGTATCTCCGTGAGAGAAATAACGGACTGGGACGAACCCATGCGACAAGAGCTGCACTGGCAGCATCCATGAAGTCCATCATCGTATCGGCTCTGTCCTTCTTCGCCGCAACCTTCGGTGTCGGCATGATCTCCAGTATCGATATGATCGGTTCTCTCTGCACTCTGATGGCAAGGGGCGCATTGATCTCCATGGCAGTTGTTATCCTGGTTCTTCCGTCCATGTACATGATCTTCGATCCTCTGATCGTCCACACAACTGCGCAGTGCCAGGGAGCAAGAGAATATGACAGACAGAAGAAGCTTCGCAAGGAAGAAGCGGAGAAAGCTTCGGAGAATGCCTGAATTCGGAAGCATCTTTAAGGAAAGCCGAATGACAGACCTTCGGCATGGAAGAATTTCGAAAGGTGCCGGATCAAGCGATTTCAAAGATGAATGAGCAGTGTCCGGATAATAGATAAGAAACGGGTTTCGGCCCGGGAAGTGAGGTTTATGATGAACAGAAATCATAATATGAAGAGAAATATAGAGCGCCTCGCAGCAGGTGCATTGGCCGCGGCAGTTGGCTTCGGAACCGTAGCCTGCGGAGCAGCAGGAACAAGCAGCAAGAGCTCTTCCAAGGATACCCTGAAGGCAACCAAGGAAAAGCTCGAGGATACCATGGAGGTTTCTACCTCCTTCGGCGACAAGGCCGATGAGGATGCGGAAAAGATCGAGACGGTCTATGTTTCTGCGGATGCAGACGGAAGCGCCAAGGATGTAACAGTTTCCAACTGGCTTCGGAACTATTCCGGCCAGAACAAGATCGAAGATAAGTCCGATCTGACCGACATCAAGAATGTCAAGGGCAATCAGAAATATGAGAAGGGCTCTGACGGAGCCCTGACCTGGGATGCGGACGGAAAGGATGTCTTCTATCAGGGCAAGACCAAGGACACGCTTCCGGTCGGTGTCAAGGTCAGCTACAAGCTGGACGGACAGGACATCGATGCCAAGGATCTGGCCGGAAAGAGCGGCAAGGTCACCATCCGTTTTGACTACACCAATACGGCAAAGACTACTGTAAATGTCGATGGTCAGGACAAGGAAATGACCGTTCCCTTCGCTATGATTTCCGGCATGGTTCTGCCGTCCGATCATTTTTCAAATATCACCGTCACCAATGGTAAGGTTGTCAGCGATGCTGATAATAACATCGTTATGGGTGTTGCCCTGCCGGGCCTTTCCGATGCCCTGTCCATCGACCGGTCCAAGCTCGATGAGCTGGGTGTGGATTCGGAAACCACCATTCCGGATTACGTCGAGATCACTGCAGACGCCAAGGACTTCGAACTGGGTCTGACCATGACCATGGCATCCGCCAACGTCCTTTCCGATCTGGGCTTTTCTGACTATGACAACTCCGATGCCGTCAACAAGATCGGAGATGACATGGACAAGCTTCAGTCCAGCATGCAGCAGCTGATTGATGGCGGACAGAAGATCAGCGATGGAACGAAGTCACTGAAGGAAGGCAGCGCCGCATTAAAGGATGGCGTCAATGCCTATACCGGCGGTGTCAGCCAGCTGACCGCAGGCGCAAAGAAGCTGAACGACAGCATTTCCACCCTGACCGATGGAACCCAGAAGCTGTCCGATGGCGTCAAGCTCTTAAAGCAGAAGCTTTCCCAGGCCAAGAGTTCCAAGGATGTCCAGGAAATCCAGAGCTTATATCAGACTTATCTTGATATCTATAATCAGTTGAAGAATCCGAACGGGGATTTTGCAAAGGCGGTTGCAAGTGTCGGAAGCCTTACTGGTCTTCAGACAGAGAAGGCTAAGTTGCAAGATAGTGTGAATGGATTTGATGCAACAACTCCTCTGTATCAGCAAGCATTGAGTGAAGTAAATAGCCTGCTGGCGAATAAGCAGGGTGAGTTGATTAAGAGAATTAAAGCTGGATATCAGGAAGCATATAAGAAAGCCACGCTCCAGTCCAAAGATCTTTCTGATGATGAAGCCAAGATGATCCTGTCCTATGCGATGATTCAGGAAGCTCAGGAATTACAGCAGAGTAAACAGACACTTACTTTAAGTGATCTTCAAAGTGATGCATTCCAGAAATCTTTTGGCGAGAAGGTGACGCAAGCTGTTCAAGCATATCTTATGGATAACTTGAATCATACAACTACTGTAAGGGATAAGGTTTCTCTGGCTGGCGATAATACACAGAACGCCCTGAATAAGGCGATTCAAGATCAAGTATCGGCACAGGTAAAAGATGCTTATCAGCAGACTGTGGCAGCAGTCAAAGCGACCATAAATACTGCCAATCCTGGTATGCAGGATTCGGAACAGTCAGAGAATGCTGAACTCATTACAAAGATTGCTATAAAGAATGCCATGGACAAGGGGGAAATATTCAACTCTGCTTTTATGAAGCAAGGTGGAAAGTTCCAGACCCTCTATCTTGTGCCTGCAGCAGAAACCCTTTCTGGTATGCAGACCAATGTTCAGAAGGCTCAGGGTATCACAAAGGCAGAAGCTGAAAATACAGAGCCTAAGACGCGTGGATACGAAAATATTAAAAGTGAGAACGACCTGAGTCAAGAGAATAAGGCATGGCTTGCAGCAACCGGAATGACCAAGACAGAATGGACTTACTTGTCAATAAGGAGCCGTATTACCGATGATAAGGCCGCCAATACAGGTGCCGAATATCTGGTAAAATATAATGCCTTCATGACCAAATTCGCCATGATCCAGTCCGCTTACAACAGCGTACAGAGCAAGCTTTCCGAGCTTTCGATGGGTGTTGATCAGCTGGATTCCGGTGCAAGTCAGCTTCTGAACGGTATCAGCAAGCAGCTGGCTCCTGGTGTACTTCAGCTCTACAATGGAGCAGCCAAGCTGAATTCCAATTCCGCAGCTCTGAACAAGGGCGCAAGCGAGCTCTATGAAGGAGCCGGTCAGCTGGCAGACGGCAGCGCAACTCTGTCGGATGGCCTGGTTCAGTTCAATGATGAGGGAATTGCAAAGCTTTCCGAGGCATTCACCGGAGAGGTTTCCCAGTTCGCTGATCAGCTGAAGGCCGTTGATGATGCCGGAAAGAGCTACACCACCTTCTCCGGTAAGGCAGATGATATGAATTCTTCCGTCAAGTTCATCATTGAAACCGATGAGATCAGTAAGGACAGCAAAAAGTAAAAATCAGAAAGACCATTTCTGAAATAAATCAATCAAAACGGGTACACGAGACAGAAGTCGTGTACCCGTTTTTGTCCATATAAAACTATTTTGAAGATTATATCAATGGACAAACTATGCCGTGTGATATTATAAGTATAAAAAATAATTTATGAGTGTATAATTAGTTCATATCTGTAGATAAGAAAGGCAGGGATTCAAATGTCCAGTTCATTGGAAGAAGAAATGAAAAGCAACGCTGTTGATGAGCATATCAGAAGAAGTCGTATGAGAGAGAAGAAGATCGAGAAAAAGAGGCGGAGAAGAAGAGTCTTTACGACTCTGATTGTTATCGCTCTTGTCATTCTGATCGGCGGCGTATTCGCCAATCAGTATGTGATCAAGCCTCTGAAGCAGAAGGTCGCCAAGGAAATTGCCGTCTCTGCAATCGAGCAGGCCCTGGAGAAGTCCGGCGTATCGGATGATGTCAAAGCTCAGGCCGAGCAGATTGTAAACTCCATGTCCAAGGAGGACCAGCAGAAGGTCGAAGCCATCATCGACAATCATTCGGATCCGGCAGAGGCTGCAAAAGCAGTACAGATTTACAGGTCTGAGGGAACAAGCGGCCTGAAAACCTACGCGAAACAGATTTTGACCGATCAGGAACAATCAACGCTTGAGAGTCTCTACGACAAATACAAAGACAGTATTTACTAAATTTGGACCAGACACAGAAGTCTTTATGATACTAAATTTAGACCAGACCCAGAAGTCATCATGATACTGAATTGAAACCGGGTACAGAAATGATCCTGGTATTGAATTCAGATCAGTTACAGGAACGATCATGAATCATCCGAATAAAGATCTGAAGGAAATCCTCACCAGTCTGAAAGAGGGAAAAATTACAATAGAAGATGCAGAGCTGGCTCTTCGGGAAGAACCCGTAGCGGAGCTTGGCTATGCCAGGGTGGATCTCCATCGGAAGACCCGACAGGGCATGTCCGAGGTGATTTACGGAGCCGGGAAAACCGCGGAAGAGATCGCCGGCATCATACAGACCATGCTTCATCACAGACAGCTGCCCATCCTGGTAACCCGTCTCGATGCAGACAAATATAGGGCGGTTGAAAAGATTCTCGGACCCGACGGTCTGCATTTCCACGAAGAAGCAGGTATCCTCATTGTCGGAGATCTGCCGGAAATCCGCTATCCGGGACGACTTCTGATTGCCTGCGGCGGAACCTCGGACATCCGGGTGGCGGAGGAAGCGGCTCTGACGGCAGAGGCCGCAGGAGTCCGGGTCCAGCGCCTCTATGATGTCGGCGTGGCCGGAATCCACCGGCTTCTTTCCCATACAGAGGATATTCTGAAGGCAGACGTTATCATCGCCTGTGCCGGTATGGAAGGCGCACTGGCCAGTGTCATCGGCGGCCTGGCTGACTGCCCGGTGATCGCTGTGCCCACCTCGGTCGGCTACGGGGCCTCCTTTCATGGTCTTTCGGCCCTTCTTGCCATGCTGAATTCCTGTGCCAGCGGCGTAACTGTTGTCAATATCGACAATGGCTTCGGCGCCGCCATGGCCGCCATGAAGATTCTCCGAAAGGCAGGACAGCTGAGAAATCAGGATTTATAAAGGATCATAAAATGAAAAAAATACTTTATCTGGACTGCGGTATGGGAGCGGCGGGCGATATGCTTTCAGCCGCTCTTCTCGACCTCCTTGCAGAGGTAGAAACGGAAGGAAAAATAGCTTCCGCTCAGGAGAATAAGAAGACAGGTTCCAGTATATCCAAAGAGAAGACAGAAGAGAATACGGATGCGAATCGAATTACCATTAAGGAAAATACCGTCCGCGACCTGGTCGGAGAACTGAACGAAATCGGCATACCGGAAGTGGTTTTTGAAGCTGAAAAGTCCGACCGCTGCGGCATTCTCGGTCTCCATCTTTCGGTCCGGATTCATGGGGTGGAAGAGGGAGAGGATCTGCATAATCACAGTGATGAACACGCTCATCATCATCACCGCAGTCTTGCGGACGTTCTCTCGATCATCAATGGTCTGAAGCTTCCTGACCAGGTCCGGTCCCATGTCATCCGGGTTTATCAGGTCCTGGCGGAAGCCGAGAGTCATGCCCACGGCATGGAGGTCTCTGAAATCCATTTTCATGAAGTCGGCATGATGGATGCCATTGCCGATATTGCTGCAAGCTCCTATCTGCTTCATCTTCTGAATCCGGATCAGATCATTGCCAGCCCGGTCCGGACCGGTTTCGGACAGGTTCATGCAGCCCATGGCATTCTGCCGCTTCCGGCTCCGGCCACCGCTTTTCTCCTCCGCGGCATTCCGACCTATGCCGGTGATCTTGAAGGAGAAATGACGACCCCGACCGGGGCGGTCTTACTCAAAACCTTCGTGTCCTCCTTCGAGGAGCAGCCTGTAATGACTGTAAAAGCCATAGGCTATGGCATGGGAAAGAAGGAATTTCCCCGGGCCAACTGCCTGAGGGCCATTTTCGGAGAGACCTATTGTGAGAGCAAGTCGGAGCCGTCCAATCAGAAGCAGGACAGAATTTCTGATCCGACATCTCAGAGGGAGAATAGAGCTTCTGCAGAGAATTCGGCAAAAAGCAGTTTTCCGGACAAAATGGAAAGCAATAGGACAGATCAGGAGGACCAGATTATCCGCCTGGAATGCGATATCGATGACATGACAGGAGAGGAGCTGGGCTTTGCCATGGACCGGATCTACGAGGCCGGTGCCAGGGAGGTTTTCTACAGCCCGATTCAGATGAAAAAGAACCGGCCGGGAATTCTCCTTACGGTTCTGACCAGACCCGGCGAGAAGGAAAATGTGGTCCGGTCTATATTTAGCCATACGACCACCATCGGAATCCGGGAAGAGGTCATAAGGCGCTATGTCCTGAAACGAAGCATTGTGACCGAAGAGACTGCCTTCGGACCGGTCCGAAAGAAGGTCTCGGAGGGCTATGGTGTCCGCCGGGAAAAATGGGAATACGAGGACCTGAAAGCAATTGCAAAAAAGGAAAATCTGAGCATACATGATCTTCTGATGAAACTGTCGAAAAATTGACTAAAAACAAATTAGAAAAATTGTATTTTTTTAATGAAACTTTTCATGGTTTTGTCTATAATAGCAGATGGGTTTAATGTCCAAAGAATTAATAGAAAGGCTGAGTGGAATAATGGCAAACATTGATTTAACACAGTATGGCATTACCGGCACAACAGAGATTGTCTACAATCCTTCTTACGAGACTCTCTATGAAGAAGAGACAAAGGATTCTCTGGAAGGCTATGAAGTAGGCCACAAGACTGAGCTTGGCGCGGTTGATGTATTTACCGGTATCTACACCGGACGTTCTCCTAAGGATAAATTCATCGTTATGGATGAGAATTCTAAGGATACCGTATGGTGGAACACTCCGGAATATCCCAACGATAACCATGCTGCATCCGAGGAGACCTGGGCAGCAGTAAAGGAAATCGCAAAGAAGGAGCTTTCCAATAAGAAGCTTTATGTGATCGATGGTTTCTGCGG
>JAQYBF010000005.1 GCA_029338875.1 Lachnospiraceae bacterium | reverse complement strand
ATCACCAAGCATAACTTTATCGTAAAGGATGTGAAGAAGCTGGCAGACACCATCCGCCGGGCTTTCCGGATCGCAAAGACCGGCCGGCCCGGTCCGGTTCTTGTCGATATCCCAAAGGATGTGACAGGAGCGGTCTGTGATTACGAGAGACAGAAGCCGGAGCCCATCCTTCCGAAGACTGACAGTATCCGGACGGAGGATCTGGAAGCTGCGGTTCAGATGATCGAGGCTGCAAAGAAGCCCTATATTTTCGTCGGCGGCGGTGCTGTTATTTCCAATGCTTCCGAAGAACTGGCTGAATTTGTACAGAAGGTGGATGCGCCGGTTTGTGATTCCCTGATGGGCAAGGGCGCCTTTGACGGCAGAGATACGCATTATACCGGCATGCTCGGCATGCATGGAACCAAGACCTCGAATCTGGGTGTCTCGGACTGTGATCTTCTGATCGCCCTTGGTACACGTTTCTCAGATCGTGTCCTTGGAAATCCGAAGAAGTTTGCCCAGGATGCAAAGATTCTCCAGGTGGATGTCGATGCCGCTGAAATCAACAAGAATATCCTGGTTGATCAGGAAATACTCGGTGATCTGAAGGAGGTCTTAAAGCGTCTGAATCAGATGCTTCCGGAGCTCCATCATGACGAATGGAATGAGAAGATCGGGGGGCTGAAGGCGAAGTTCCCTATGACTGTTCCGAAGGAGGGCCTGACAGGTCCCTTCGCTGTGGACTATGTTTACAAGAAGACCCAGGGCGATGCCATTATTGTGACCGAGGTCGGTCAGCATCAGATGTGGGCAGCCCAGTATTACAAGTATCAGAGACCGCACCAGCTTCTGACCTCCGGCGGCCTGGGCACCATGGGCTACGGTCTCGGAGCTGCCATCGGCGCTCAGATCGGAAATCCGGACCGGACCGTCATCAATTTCGCCGGCGACGGCTGCTTCCGTATGAATATGAATGAGCTGGCAACCGCAGCCCGGAATCATCTTCCCCTGATCGAAATCATCATGAACAACCATGTGCTCGGCATGGTCCGCCAGTGGCAGGATCTCTTCTACGGCAAGCGCTATTCGGCAACCATCCTGGATGACGGCGTCGACTATGTCCGTCTGGCAGAGGCCATGGGCTGCAAGGGTTATCGGGCCAGAAGCCAGGAGGAATTCAAGGAGGCCTTTGACAGGGCCCTGGAGGAAAAGGAACCGACCGTCATTGACTGTATCATCGGCTCGGACGACAAGGTCTGGCCCATGGTGGCACCCGGAGCTCCCATCCGCGACTGCTTCACCGGCGAGGACCGGAAGAAATAATAAATATAAGGCAACCCGATCAGTTTTCTGATCAAGTTATATATCAGCAGCATAGAGAAAGGACAAAGAACAATGAAGAGAGTGTACAACTTTTCCGCAGGACCCGCAGTATTGCCTCTCGAGGTGCTTGAGGAAGCACAGAGAGATCTGCTTGATTACAAGGGCTATGGTATGTCCGTTATGGAGATGTCACACCGATCTCAAATGTTCGCTGATATCATAGAAACTGCAGAAAAAGATATCCGTGACCTCATGGACATTCCGGACAATTACAAGGTGCTTTTCCTTCAGGGCGGCGCCTGGCAGCAGTTTTCGGCCATCCCTATGAATCTTATGAAGCATAAGAAGGCCGGCTATATCATCACCGGTCAGTGGGCAAAGAAGGCCTATGGCGAGGCCAAGCGCTACGGTGATGCCGTGGTTCTGGCTTCTTCCGAGGACAAGACCTATTCCTATATTCCGGACTGCAGCGATCTGCCCATCACAGATGACATGGACTATGTCTATATCTGTCAGAACAATACCATCTACGGAACTCGCTATCCCAAGCTTCCCAACACCAAGGGCGTGGACCTGGTATCCGATGTATCCTCCATGTTCTTAAGCGAACCGGTTAACGTCAGGGACTACGCTGTCATCTACGGCGGCGTTCAGAAAAATGTAGGCCCTGCCGGACTGGTCATCGATATCATCCGGGACGATCTGATCACAGACGATGTCCTTCCGGGCACACCGACCATGCTGAAGTGGAAGACCCAGGCTGACAAGGATTCCCTCTTCAATACCCCGAACTGCTGGGCCATCTATATCTGCGGTCTGGTATTCAAGTGGCTGAAGAAGCAGGGCGGACTGGAAGCCATGAAGAAGAGAAACGAAGAGAAGGCAAAGATCCTCTACGATTATCTGGATCAGTCCAAGCTCTTCAAGGGAACCGTTGAAAAGGGCAGCCGTTCTCTTATGAATGTTCCCTTCGTTACCGGAGACAAGGACATGGATGCAAAATTCGTAGCCGAGGCCAAGGCTGCGGGTCTTGAGAACCTGAAGGGCCACAGAACCGTCGGCGGCATGCGTGCTTCTATCTATAATGCCATGCCTAAGGAAGGCGTCGAGGCCCTGGTCAACTTCATGGAAGACTTTGAGAAGAAGAATCTGAAGTAAGCCGGAAATCGGAAAGGAAAAAGAAAAATGTTCAAATATCATTGCCTGAATCCGCTCAGCCAGACTGGACTGGATCACTTTAATACCAACTATCAGAAGACGGATGACATCAAGGATGCCGACTGCATTCTGGTCCGTTCCGCAAAGATGCATGACCTGACCCTGGATCCGAAAACCGTAGCCGTTGCCCGGGCAGGCGCCGGAGTCAACAATATTCCCCTGGAAGATTATGCCAGACAGGGCGTTGTCGTATTCAATACGCCGGGCGCCAATGCCAACGGTGTAAAGGAACTTGTCATTGCCGGCATGCTTCTGGCTTCCCGTGATATCGTCGGCGGTGTCAACTGGTCTAAGGACAATGCTTCCGATCCGGAGATCAGTAAGAACATGGAAAAAGCCAAGAAGCAGTTCAAGGGCACCGAGCTTGCCGGAAAGAAGCTTGGCGTCATCGGACTCGGCGCTATCGGACAGATGGTTGCCAATGCTGCAGTAAGTCTGGGCATGGAGGTCTATGGCTATGACCCTTATATCTCTGTTAATGCTGCATGGAATCTGTCCAGAGCTGTCCATCACGAGACCAATCCGGCCCGCCTTTATGCAGAGGCCGATTTCATCACGGTCCACATTCCTCTTCTGGACTCCACTCGGGGAATGATCGACCGGGCTGCCATTGAGAGCATGAAAAAGGGAGTTATCCTTCTCAACTATTCCAGAGACGTCATTTACGATGAAGCTGCTGTCATGGACGGCATCGCCGCAGGAAAGATCCGGAAATATGTAACCGACTTCCCCAACCCTCTGACTGCAGGAAAGGAAGGCGTTATCGCTACGCCGCATCTTGGCGCATCGACCGAGGAATCCGAAGAGAACTGTGCCGTCATGGCCGTAAAGGAAGTCATGGATTATATGGAGAACGGAAATATCACCCATTCCGTCAATTATCCGGACTGCAATATGGGCATCTGCTCTTCTGATGGACGGATCGCTCTCCTCCATCACAATACCAAGGGCGTCATTGCCAAATACACCTCGATTCTCGGCGATGCCGGCCTGAACATTACCGACATGACCAATAAGGGCAAGGGCGACTTCGCTTATTCCCTTCTGGATTTTGACGGTGAGCTGAAGAAAGAGACGATTCAGGCCCTGGAAGGGATCGATGAGATCTACAAGGTTCGTGTCATCAAATAAGGAATGAAAGAAATCTCCGGCAGATCCGACGTTTTCCACAGGATCTGCCCCGGATGGATCAAGTCAGGCGAAGGACGGGTCAGATCAGTTCTGACCCGTTTTTTATGTGAGGGCCAGATATTTCAGATTGCAGAGATCTTCTTTTCGCCGTATGATTATTGAGATGATTACAGTATCAAAAGTCTGCCACCACGCATGAAAAGCATGCAAGTGGTGGGAGTTGCGAAACAACGAAACCACGCGTAATCATAAATGAGAAACACAAAAAAGACAGGTGTCAGAGCAAAGAGGAACGAATGACGGACAAAAGTTTTTCTGACAATAGTTGGTATGATCAGACCATCTCTGATATAAGAACCATCCGGTTCAGCAATCCGGAGAAAGTACTTTCTCTGGCTCGCGGTATGATGGCCCGGGCAGAGAGTGAAAGAAATACGGGAATGATCGGTCTGGCTCAATTCTGGATCGGTGACGCATATTTTACCCTCATGGATAGTGAGAACAGCATCGTTCATATTCATGAGGCCATGAAATCATTGAACGATGCAGGAGATTATAACCATCTGGGACAGTGCTATAACCTGCTCGGGATTATTTTTACCCACCAGGGAGACAACTCTTCGGCCTTTCAGAGCTATATCAAGGGGATTTCAATCTTAAGAGACCATCCGGAATATAATCATCTGGGGGCCATGCTTTATGAAAACTATGCCGAGTTATGCGAACGGACAGGAAATCCTCTGGATGCAAGGAAGATGTACCTCAGGAGCCTGATATATTGCGAGAGACTTCACACCAAAGACTCACCCTATTCGGGCCTTCTTCCGGTTCTCTATCGGGAAATGGTTCTTTTGGAGATCTGCCTTGGAAATGAAGGCGAAGCTAGAGAATACTTAAGGCGTCTGAATCGGGAGATCGTAGATTCTAAAGAAGAGAAGGAGTGCTTTGAGCAATATGTTGTATTGCTGCTTTTCTCAGCTTTTAAGGGGAGAAAGGAAAGGGCAGAATTTTACGAAAAACAGGCGCTCGATTCCTATCTCAAGCTGGAATATCCAATCGATGCCTTCTGGACGACTATCTCGTTCCTGAATCATCTGGAATCGGAAGAGAAATATTCTGAAATGAAGACCGTCCTGGATCATATGGATCATGGCCTTGACAGGGATGATTTCCCGGATTTCCAGGCCAGGCTGACCGGATATCGGATTCGTATGGCAGAGTTTTACGGAAACCGGGAAGAAGAATTAATCCAATGCCGCCGTTACCGGCATTTTATGACGGAAAGGACCCGGATCCAGAACCATACCTTAAACTTTTTAATGGAGATGCAGAAGTCTCTGGATCAGTCCGAGGAACAGAATATTCTTCTGGAAAAGCGGGCCAATACGGACGCTCTGACCGGCATTCCCAACCGGGCTCATTATAATGAAACGGCAGACCGTCTCCTTCAGCAATGCCTGCAGAAGCAGGAGATCTTTGCCATCGAGATGATGGATGTCGATCATTTTAAGCAGATCAATGACACTTTCGGCCATCGGGCAGGAGACCTGGTTTTAAAGGTCGTTGCGGACTCTTTAAGGAAGCCGGTATCCGACCGGGTTCAGGTCTTCCGTTACGGAGGAGACGAATTTACTATTCTCTATATCGGCATGGCCGAAGAGGAAATTCGAAAGACGGCGGAGAAGCTTCGGAGCGATATCTACTCCAGTCTGGAATCCTCCAAACTTCCGGAGGCTACAGTGTCCCAGGGTGTCTGCTATGCCCTTCCTACAAAACTCAACCGTGTCTGGGACTTTGCCTCCCAGGCGGATGCCGCCATGTATCAGATGAAGCGGTCCGGCGGCGACCAGATCCGCATTGTGACCAAGGAAACCTTTGTACTGCCTTCCTATGGAGGAGAATCCGGGGAAGACGAATAAGTCCCGGGCTGGTTCATATAAACAGCAGTAGATAAAAATAGAAAAAAGATTATTCAATCAGCAGATCGTATCAGCATTGATTTTGTTAGAAAGAAGGTAATTATGGCTGTCATCAGACCTTTCCGCGCCATCCGGCCGGCAGAAAATCTGGCATCGGAGATTGCATCTCTTCCCTATGATGTCTATTCCACAGAAGAAGCAAGAGAGAGAACCAAGGGGCATCCCCTGTCCTTCCTTCGGATCGACAAAGCAGAGGTGAACTTCCCGGAGGGCGTGGATCCCTATCAGGCGGACGTCTATCAGAAGGCTCATGATCTCTTCTGGGAGGAGGTTCATGAAGGCGATTACCGCCAGGATAAGGCGCCCGGCTTCTATATCTACGAACTGACCATGCAGGGAAGAACCCAGACCGGACTCGTCGCTCTGACTTCCGTGGATGATTACAAAAACGGAGTGATCAAGCGCCATGAGGATACGCTCGAAGCCAAGGAAAATGACCGGGTCCGCCATGTCGATATCGTAAATGCCCAGACAGGACCGGTTTTTCTGGTCAATCATAAGAGTCAGGAATTAAAGGAGCTTCTGGAAGGACAGAAGAATCCGGACCAGCTTCTCTTTGACTTTACGACCGATCAGGGCGTCCGCGAGAGGGGCTTTGCCATCGAGGATACTTCTGTCATTGAAAAATTAAAGAGTATCTATGCAGACCTGGGACCGCTCTATATTTGTGACGGCCATCACCGGGCAGCTGCTGCAGTCAAGGTCTGCGAGAAGCGACGGAAATATAACCCGAACTATACTGGGAATGAGGAATTCAACTACTTCCTCTCCGTTATTTTCTCCGAGGACGAGGTCAAGTCCCTGGACTACAACCGGGTCTTCCGGTCCTTAAATGATCTGGAGCCGGATGAATTCCTGGCCAGCCTTCTTTTTCACTGTGATTTCCAGCCGGTTCTGGAGCTGGGCGGAAAGAAGCAGATGGAGGCCGAGGATCCCAAAGCAGCTATGGATGCAAAGCATCACGAATTTCTGGAGACCACAGTACGCCCCAAGGAGAAGGGCGAGTTCTCGGTCTACATCGGCGGACGCTGGTACCTCTGCAAATTCCATGACGACGTGCGGTCAGATGATCCGGTCGAGGGCCTGGATGTGGCCCTCCTTCAGAAGTATGTCTGCCGGGAAATCCTGGACATCGAGAATCCGAGAACCGATCCGAGAATCGATTATGTCGGCGGTATCCATGGCCTGGAGGAACTGGAGAACCGCTGTGAGAAGGACTGCGTCTTAGCCATTGCCATGTATCCGACCAGCCTGTCGGAGCTTATGCAGGTGGCGGATCTGGGCCGGAGAATGCCGCCCAAGTCGACCTGGTTTGAACCCAAGCTCTTAAGCGGTCTCTTTATCCATTCTCTGGAGGATTGAAAAGGGAAAGACGAAGACCATTCTCAGCCGGGTCTGAATTCGAGATTCGGCTGTCAATCCTGAGACGATAAAACTTCTATAGAAAACAGGTATAGAAAAATGAATGCATTAATCCTACTGACCAAGACCGTCACCAATAGTGTGACGGCCAAGGACTCGACCGAGCAGGTTTCCGACCTTGCCGAGCAGGCGGAGAAGACATCCAAGTCCATCTCGACCGGCGTCTTTCAGAAGTGGCTGGAGGATCAGATCCCCCATGTGATCTCCTTTGCGACCCTGGTGCTTCTGGCTCTCCTGGTCTGGTTCATCGGCATGAAGGTCACGAAATTCATCCGGAAGCTGGTCCGCCGGGCCCTGGAACGCCATGATGTGGAGGTCGGCATCCGCCAGTTCGTGGATGCCTGCGTCAAGGTCATCTGCTATATCGCCCTGATCGCCCTGATTCTTCGGGTCTTCGGTATTGAAGCCACATCGCTTGCAGCGGTTGTCGCCTCCATGGGTGTCACTGCAGGCCTGGCCCTCCAGGGAGCCCTGTCGAACTTCGCCGGCGGTGTCCTGATTCTTCTCTTAAAGCCCTTTGTTGTCGGCGACTATATCGTCGAGGATACCCACAAGAATGAGGGTACGGTCGCAGAGATTTCGATCTTTTACACCAAGCTTCATACCGTGGACAACAAGACCATCGTCATCCCCAACGGTGTCCTGGCCAATGCCTCTCTGACAAATGTAACCCATTCCGATACCCGGCTTCTGGATCTCGAGGTCGGCATCGGCTATGAGGATGATATCCGGACGGCCAAGGAGGTCCTAAAGAACCTGGCCATGAAGGAAGAAAAACGTCTGCCGGAATCCACACCCTCTGTTTTCGTAAAGAATCTCGGAGATTCCAGTGTGGTCATGGGTCTGCGTTTCGAAGTGAAGACCGAAGACTACTGGACCGTCCGTTTCCGGACACTGGAGAATATGAAGTACGCCCTGGATAATGCCGGAATTTCCATTCCCTATCCCCAGATGGACGTGCACAGTAAGGCCTGAATCCCAGAGAATGGATCCGGTCTGAACCATGAGAAAGTCCGGATAAAATCAGAAACGATTCAATAAAGAATCTGTTTCGGGCAGATCGGACAGATCAATCTAGAAAGAAAAGAAGGAACACAAGCAATCTATGAAATCATTTAACATTCCAGAAGCCTATGAACTGATTCGAAAGGAAGATCTCTCGGATGTCCATTCCGAGGGCTATGTCCTGGTCCATAAGAAATCCGGCGCCAAGCTGGCCCTGATTTCCAATGACGATGAAAACAAGGTCTTTTATATCGGTTTCCGGACCCCGCCCAAGGATTCGACCGGCGTTGCCCATATCATCGAGCACACCGTTCTCTGCGGATCCGAGAAGTATCCCCTGAAGGATCCCTTTGTCGAGCTGGTCAAGGGTTCCCTCAATACCTTTTTAAATGCCATGACCTATCCGGACAAGACTGTCTATCCGGTGGCTTCGACCAATGATCAGGATTTTGCCAATCTGATGGATGTCTACATGGATGCGGTTTTCCATCCCAATATCTATGACAAGCCGGAGATTTTCGCCCAGGAGGGCTGGCACTACGAGCTGGATCAGCCGGAGGGCGATCTGAAGATCAACGGCGTGGTCTATAACGAGATGAAGGGCGCCTTCTCCAATCCGGACGATGTCCTGGAGCGGCAGATCATGAACTCCCTCTTTCCGGATACCACCTATGGCATCGAGTCCGGCGGAGATCCCAAGGTCATTCCCAGCCTGACACGGGAGGCCTATCTCGATTTTCACCGTCATTTCTATCATCCGGTCAATTCCTATATCTACCTCTACGGAGATATGGATTTCGAAGAGCGGCTGAACTATCTGGACCGGGAATATCTTTCCCATTATGACCGAATCAACCTGGATTCCTCCATTGCCCTGCAGAAACCCTTTGACCGCATGCACGAAGTGACCATGCACTATCCGGTTTCCGAGGGCCAGGACCTGTCCGGCCAGACCTATCTTTCCGTCAATTCCGTCATTGGAACGGCCCTGGATCAGGAGCTGATCACAGCCTTCGAGGCTCTGGAATACGCCCTTCTGTCCGCACCCGGCGCTCCCCTTCAGAAAGAGCTTCTGGCAAGAGGCATCGGAAAGGACGTGACCGGAGGCTTCGACAGCGGAACCCTGCAGCCGACCTTCTCCATTACCGTCAAGGGCTCGGATCCGGAAAAGGAGGAGGAATTCCTTCAGACCGTAAGAGAGGTCCTCGAGGATCAGGTGAAAAAGGGTGTGGATCAGAAGTCTCTCGAGGCCTCCATCAACAATTCGGAATTCCGTTTCCGGGAAGCCGATTTCGGAGGCTTCCCCAAGGGCCTGATTTACGGCCTCAATATCCTGGACACCTGGCTCTATGATGACGACCAGCCCTTCACCATCCTCCACAGTCTGGATGTCTATAAAGAAGTTCGAAAGAAGATCGGCACCGGCTATTTCGAGAAGCTGATTCAGACCTATCTTCTTGACAATCCCCATTCCTCCTTTGTTACAGTCGAGCCCGAAGCCGGCCTGACCGTAAAGGAAGACCGAAAGCTTCAGGAAGAACTGAATCAATATAAGGCGTCCCTGTCGAAGGATGAGATTGAAAAGATCATAGCAGATACCCGTCATCTGAAGGAGTATCAGTCGGCACCGGAAACCGAGGAAGGCCTGCGTTCCATTCCTCTTTTAAACCGGTCGGATCTCAAAAAAGAAGCCCGGCCCTTCCACTACAAGCTGACCCGGGCGGAGGGCACTGACCTTCTCCACAGTGATCTCGAGACCAACGGCATTCTCTATCTGACCTATGTCTACCGGAATGTCCGCCTCCATGCAAAGGACCTGCCGGTTCTGTCCTTTCTGACCAAGGTCATGGGCCTTGTCGATACCGACAAGTACAGCTATCAGGATCTCTCGAATGAGATCAATCTCCACCTCGGCGGACTGAACATCGGCACCAATATCTACCGGGTCAGAAAGCAGGGTCAGACCGCAGAGCTGACGGTCGAGGTCGGTTCCAAGATGATCGCCGGCCAGGGCAATACACGCTATTTTCTGGATCTCATTGACCAGATGATTTTCTATTCTCATTTCGAGGATAAGAAGCGGGTAAAGGAAATCCTCCTCCAGGAGATTTCCGCCATGGAGACTGTTCTTCAGAGCAAGGGCCATGTGGCTGCATCCCTCCGGGCCCAGTCCTACTTCAATGATGCGGCTGCCCTTTCGGATGCCCAGAGCGGTATCACTTACTATGATTATCTGAAGGCCTTTGAGAAGGACTTTGACAGCTATTATGAGGATTTTCAGAGAAAAGCTCTGGAGCTCATTCTCATGATTTTCCGTCCGGAGAATCTCTTCTGCCATGTCAGTGGACGAGAGGACCTTCGAAAGGAAGCCGAGGGAACCCTTCCGGTCTGGAAGGCTGCCATGGCAGCAGGAGACTATTCGGTCAGCCAGAAGGCTCTGGAGCTGGCCGGCGTATCGGATCTGTCCAAGGCCGATCCCAATGAGCTTTTTTCTAAGCTTCACACCTTAAAGGCTCCGACCGGAAAGGGCGCCTGCTTTGATCTCTATCAGGGCAGGATCCCCAACGAGGGCTTCAAGACCCCGGCCAAGATCCAGTATGTCTGCCGGGCAGGTGACTTTAAGAAGGCCGGCTTCTCCTATCAGGGAGCCATGAACATTCTGAAGGTCATCCTGGGCTACGACTATTTCTGGATCAATATCCGTGTCAAGGGCGGTGCCTACGGCTGTATGTCCCAGTTCAAGCGGGACGGAGCCGTCACCTTCGTGACCTACCGGGATCCCAACCTTAAGAATTCGATCGAGGTCTTTGACAAGACGCCGGACTACTTAAAGTCCTTCGATGCAGACGAACGGGATATGACAAAGTATGTGATCGGAACGATCTCCTCTATGGATAATCCCCTTCCTCCCTCCATGCTGGGTCTCCGCGACCTCCGCATGTACCTGGAAGAAGTGCCCTTCGAAGAAATACAGACCATCCGCGATCAGGTCCTCTCCGCAGAACCTGAGGATATCCGCGCTCTGGCAGAGCCGGTTTCGGCCATCCTGGAACAGGGCGTCCTCTGTGTGATCGGAAATGAAGGAAAGCTTGAGTCGGAAAAGGATCTCTTCGGAACCATCAGAAATCTTACGGAATAAGAAACCCTGCAGATAAACCGACAGAAAGCCCTGCAGGACAGGAAATCCTGCAGAGAAAATGTAGAACAGGAAATCTTGTAGAATAAGAAACTTCAAGAAATAAACCCTTACAGAATAAGGAGCCAGAGAATGGAAATGGACAAGTTGGAAACGGGCGGCAATCCGGGCTTTAAGTCCGGCTTTGTAACCATGATCGGCCGGCCCAATGTCGGTAAGTCCACCCTCTTAAACCGGCTGACCGGACAGAAAATCGCCATTACGTCCAATAAGCCGCAGACGACCAGGAACCGGATCAAAACCGTCTATACCGATGAGGAAAAGGGGCAGATCGTCTTCGTGGACACACCGGGCATCCATAAGGCCAAGAACCGCCTGGGCGAATTCATGATGAAGCAGGTCCGGGAGACCCTCGGAGACGTGGATCTGGTCCTCTGGCTGGTAGAGCCGAAGACCAAAGTCTTAGAAGAGGACAAGAAGATCGCGAACGCCCTGGCAAATATAGACCAGCCCCTGATTCTTGTCATCAACAAGGCGGATACGGTTCCCAGAGGAACCCTGCTTCCGGTCATCGAAGCCTATCGGAAAATCGGAAATTTCGCTGAGATCGTTCCAATCTCGGCCTACAAGGGATCCGGCTGCAAGGACCTTCTCGAGACGATTTTCAAGTATCTGCCCTACGGACCCGCCTTTTATGACGCCGATACGGTGACCGATCAGACCGAGCGGGAGATTGTCTCGGAAATCATCCGGGAGAAGTCCCTCTATGCCCTCCAGGACGAAGTCCCTCACGGCATCGCCGTGACGGTCGAAAAGATGCATCCCAGGAAGGGCCGCCATCTCATGGATATCGAGGCCACGATCTACTGCGAGAGAGAATCCCATAAGGGCATTATCATCGGGAAAAAAGGAGCCATGCTGAAGCGGATCGGATCGGATGCCCGCTATGAGATCGAAAAGATGCTGGAAATGAAGGTGGACCTGAAGCTCTGGGTCAAGGTCCGGAAGAACTGGCGGGACAATCCGGCCCAGCTCAAGAACTTCGGCTACACCGAGGAAGAAGACGAGTAAAAAGAAACAGGAAGGAGAGGAGAGAAAATGTCAGACCGCGTGATTCTGCATGGCTGCGTACTCTCCTCCATGCCCATGGGTGAAAATGACCGGCGGATCGTCCTTCTGACCCGGGAAGAAGGCTGTATTTCCGCCTTTGCCCGGGGAGCCAGAAGGCAGAACAATCCCCTGGGCGCCGCTACAAGCCCCTTCACCTTCGGAAGCTTCGAAGCCTATCAGGGGCGTAACTCCTGGACCGTGATCTCCTGCGATGTGCAGAGCTACTTTACCGATATGCTGACCGACATCGACGCCATCTATTACGGATCCTATTTCGCAGAGATCGCCGAATACTACGGCCAGGAGGGAAATGACGAGTCCGACCGTTTGAACCTTCTTTTTGTTACCTTAAAGGCCCTGGAAAAGAAGACCATGTCCTATGAGATGATCCGGAGAATCTATGAACTTCGGACACTGGTCATTAACGGCGAATATCCCGATTTCTTCCACTGCGTGATTTCAGGGACAAATGAAAACCTGCATGCTCTTTCCATTTCGAAAAGAGGTGTGGTTTCCGATGCAGAGAGACAGAAGGTCAGAGATTCCGAACCGGTTTCCGATTCGGTGCTTTATGCCTTGCGCTATGTCACGACAGCTCCGATACAAAAGCTCTATGCCTTCCAGCTGAAGCCGGATGCCGAGAAGAGCTTCTGTGATTTCCTCCGCCGTTACCGGAACCGCTACAGGGAGAGAAACTATCATTCCGAAGCTTTCATAAGCTGAGAGAGTGGATCTGCTACCTTGAATTCAAATCCTGCAAAGTGTATAATTTTCATTCAATGAATGAAGCAGGATGAAGCACATTAATAAGAAAGTAATTGCTCAGGAATAATGGAACCTTACCATGACCGGAAAAAGATCAGCTGAAAAAGTGAATAGAAAAAATGGTCGTCCCATCAGTAAGGTCCGTATGCAGATGCTCCGGAGACGTCGAAGAAAGTGGATTCTGGGTCTGATCATCATTCTCATCCTTTTATTACTCCTGATTCGCTTTGCCCTTATACGTCTTTCACCCAAGGCATCGGTATCCACTCTGACGATCCATTCTGATGGGAGTGTCCGTCTGGAGGAAGTCGTAGACCTGAAAGGAACTGGGGTTTCGGAATCCGAGTTAAAGCAGGGAGTCCGAAGCAGCATCTATTCCTTCTTCAAGGGACACGGCTTCGGTTCCGCCAGGGTCCGGCGCTTCTCCCATGTCGACGGCAAGGTCTATGTCGAGACCCGTTTTCGGAGTATTAAACTCTATCAGGCCTATAGTGGATACAGTATCTATCAGGGATCGGCAGAAGCCGTATCAAAAAAGAATTATGATTTCGAAGATAACTTCCGTCAGGTTTCCACGAAAAAGACCAAAAAGGGAAGCAGTGCCATAAAGCTGGATCAGATCCTGACAAGTCAGACGGTTTTGGCAAAAGCCAAAAAGCAAGGGGATAAGGTTCTGGTTCTCCAGGAAAATATCCGGGTCGAAGTGGATGGGAAGATTCGCTATCTGACCGATCGGGACACCAGCCTGGTTAGTGACAATACGGTCGATATTTCTCCGGAAAACAAGAATCCGGATGCCGATGTACTGACCTGCATCATATATAAATAATTCAATGATTGTGAATGACAGAAGAACCGTCCAGGGACTTCTTTCGTTAATAAAGTCAAGGTTCTGAATTTCAGAACAGAAACAAAAGATGGAGAGGAAAAAGCAATGGAAAAAACCATGGATAAGATCGTAGCACTGGCCAAGTCCAGAGGATTTGTCTATCCGGGCTCTGAAATCTACGGCGGCCTGGCAAATACCTGGGATTACGGAAACCTGGGCGTCGAGCTGAAGAACAATGTCAAGAAGGCCTGGTGGCAGAAATTCATACAGGAGAGTCCTCACAATGTCGGCGTGGACTGTGCCATCCTTATGAATTCACAGACCTGGGTTGCATCCGGTCATATCGGTGGTTTCTCCGATCCTCTGATGGACTGCAAGGAGTGCCACGAGCGCTTCCGGGCGGACAAGCTGATCGAGGATTTCGCCGGAGAAAACGGCATTGAATTAGAGTCCTCCGTGGACGGCTGGACCAACGAACAGATGGAGCAGTGGATCGAAGAGCATAATGTTCCCTGTCCTTCCTGCGGCAAGCATAACTTTACCGGCATCCGCCAGTTCAACCTCATGTTCAAGACCTTCCAGGGCGTCACCGAGGATGCCAAGAACACGGTTTACCTCCGTCCCGAGACCGCCCAGGGCATTTTCGTAAACTTCAAGAATGTACAGCGTACCTCCAGAAAGAAGATTCCTTTTGGTATCGGACAGATCGGTAAGTCCTTCCGAAACGAGATCACTCCCGGAAACTTCACCTTCCGTACCCGTGAGTTCGAGCAGATGGAACTTGAGTTCTTCTGCAAGCCCGGTACCGACCTGGAGTGGTTCCAGTACTGGAGAGGCTTCTGCCGTGACTGGCTCCTGTCTCTCGGCATCCAGGAGGACCACATCCGTCTGAGAGATCATGATCAGGCTGAGCTGGCCTTCTATTCCAAGGGCACAACCGATATCGAGTATACCTTCCCCTTTGGCTGGGGCGAGCTCTGGGGCATCGCAGACCGTACCGATTACGATCTGGGCCGTCATCAGGAGGTTTCCGGTCAGGATCTGACCTACTTCGATGAGACCACCAACGAGAAGTACCTTCCTTACGTCATCGAGCCGTCACTGGGTGCCGACCGCGTGGTTCTGGCCTTCCTTTGCGAAGCTTATGACGAGGAGAACATCGGTACCGAGGAGAAGCCGGACATCCGTACCGTCCTTCATTTCCATCCGGCCCTGGCTCCGGTAAAGATCGGCGTCCTGCCTCTGTCCAAGAAACTGGCAGAACCGGCAACCGAGATCTATCAGAAGCTTTGCAAGAAGTACAACTGCGAATACGATGACCGTGGAAACATCGGTAAGCGCTACCGCCGTCAGGATGAGATCGGAACTCCTTTCTGCATCACCTATGACTTCGACTCCGAGAATGATCACTGCGTCACCGTCCGCGACCGTGACACCATGGAGCAGGAGCGGATCGCCATCGATGATCTGGATGCCTACTTTGCAGACAAGTTCACCTTCTAAAGATTGATCAGGGATACCGGCCCGGGGAAACCCGAGCCGGTTCTTTTTCTCTGGAGAAATATAGACCCGGGCAGAAGAGGATTTGATCTGATATTACTGACCGGATACAGAAGTCGGAACGAAAAGCACAAATCAGATTCATCCGAAAGGCTGAAATATCAGGAGTTAGAATTCATGGAAGAAAATCAGAAGATAGAAGATAGATATCAGATTCAGGGAGACCTGATCCTGAAAAAAGGCGAGGGCCGCACCATCAAATCCGGCGGCGCCTGGATCTATGACAATGAGGTCAGAGAACTGAAAAAGGCGGATGAGGCCTCCTTCCGGAACGGCGGTATTGTCCGGGTTCTGGACTTTGACGGCTATTTTATGGGCTACGGCTTCTATAATGAAAAGTCCAAGATCCGTGTCCGCATGCTTTCCCGCTTCCGGAAGGATCCCATCGATGCGGACTTTATGAAGGAGCGGGCAGGGGATGCCTGGGACTACCGAAAGGCCGTGATTGACACCTCTTCCTGCCGGGTGATTTTCGGAGAAGCCGACTTCCTGCCCGGCCTAGTTGTGGATAAGTATGAGGACCTCCTGGTCTTTCAGTCCCTGGCTCTGGGCATCGATGCCCTGAAGGATGACATCCTAAACGGTCTGGTCGATGCCATGAAAGCAGATGGCATCCGGATCCGCGGCATCTTCGAGCGGTCCGATGCATCTGTCCGGAAGAAGGAAGGCCTCTTCCCGAAGAAGGGCTGGTATCCTCTGAAGAGAGAAGACGGCCTGGCTGCCTTTACTTCTGAGGATCCCAAGGACGATCATGTGATTATTACAGAAAACAGCATCCGCTATGATGTCGATATAAAAGACGGCCAGAAGACCGGCTTCTTCCTGGATCAGAAAGAGAACCGCATGGCTCTCCAGCGCTTGGTCCGCCATCTGAAGGAAGATCCAAATAAGAACTCGGTCTCTGTTTCTTCTGGGAGCGTGGCCGAAGAACCTGTGCCGGCATCCGCTCTGGCCGGGAATCCGAATCGCCTCCGGGTCCTCGACTGCTTCACTCACATGGGAACTTTCGCGCTGAATGCAGGATATGCCGGCGCAGACGAAGTGACGGGCCTTGACATCTCGGAATTTGCCGTCGGCCAGGCAAGTGAAAATGCCAGAAGAAACGGCCTTTCCGATCGGGTGCATTTTGAAGCGGCCGATGTCTTCGATGCTCTTCCCAAGCTCCAGGAGGAGGGAAAGCAGTACGATATCGTGATCCTCGATCCGCCGGCCTTCACCAAGTCCAGGGAAGCCACCAAGCATGCCATTAACGGCTATCGGGAGATCAATATCCGGGGTCTGAAACTGGTTAGAAACGGAGGCTATCTCTGCACCTGTTCCTGCTCCCATTTCATGACCCAGGAATTATTTGAAAAGATGATCCGCGAGGCGGCCCGGTCCGCTCACAAGCGACTCCAGCAGGTGGAATTCCGGACCCAGGGCCCCGACCATCCCATTCTTCTGAATGGAGATGAGAATTCCTATTATCTCAAATTCTTCATCTTCCGCTGTATAGAGGAGAAGTAAAGATTGGTCTATATTTGACCGTGAAAATATTTGAAAAGAAAAGCCGGTCTTGTTGATTCGATTTCACGGGTAGAATAGAATGATAGTTAGCGGCAGATTTGCTGTAAATATATCAATACCAGGCCGGAAATCATAACATGGCCTGTAGGAAAAGGAGAAGTCAGATGAATCAGAAAGTTACAGAATGGATTGACAGTCATAAGGACGAGCTCGTTACTGATGTAAAGAAGCTCTGCTCCATTCCCTCGGTTCTTGCAGATGCCGAAGGCGACGCACCCTTCGGACCCGAGTGCAAGAAGGCTCTGAATACAGCCATTGATATGGCAGCCGGCTACGGCTTTGCCACCTGGAATTACGACAACTATGTCGGCACGGCCGATCTGGATCCCAGCCTGCCCCATACCCTGGATATGCTGGGCCATACCGACGTCGTTCCGGCAGGAGAGGGCTGGACCGTCACCGAACCCTTCCATGTCATTGAAAAGGACGGCCGTCTTTACGGACGCGGAACCTCCGATGATAAGGGCCCCCTTCTCTGCGCCCTCTATGCCATGCGTGCCCTGAAGGAAACGAAGACCCCGCTGACAAAGGGTGTCCGCCTGATCATGGGTTCCGATGAAGAGACCGGATCCATCGATATTACAAAGTACTATGCAGTCGAGAAGGAAGCTCCCATGACCTTCTCTCCGGATGCTGAGTTCCCTTTGATTAATATCGAAAAGGGCCAGTTCCGCGGAACGCTTTCCAAGAAGCTGACAGCCTCTGACAAGAAGCCGGCCCTCCTTTCCCTGGATGCCGGAATCGCTCTGAATGCAGTTCCCCAGAAGGCAAAGCTCGTCTTCTCCGGCCTGGATTTCAATGCAGAGGATGTAAAGTCCGCTGTCGCATCTGTAGAAAAAGACTGCCAGGTTTCCTGCGAAATCGATGCGGAAACTGAGACCATCACCATCATCGGCGAGTCCGCTCATGCATCGACACCGGAGCTTGGAAAGAATGCCGGTCTTGCCGGAGTTCTTCTCTGCAATCGCCTGCCTCTGGCAGAGTGTGAGCAGACAAAGCTTCTGAAGGAAGTGGAAGTCCTCTTCCCTTACGGCGTTACCGATGGTTCCGGTATCGGAATCAATATGAAGGACGAAGAGTCCGGAGCTGTCACCTGCACCCTGGATCTCTATCATGTTACCAAGGATGAGATGTCCTTCTCCTTCGATGCCCGGACGCCTCTCTGCGCCGGTGAAGACAATTGCGTCAAGGTTGCAGCGGATCATGTGAAAGATGCCGGCTTCGACTGGTCGACGCCGGGCCTTGTCGAGCCCCATGCCGTCAGCGCCGACAGTCCCTTTGTAAAGACCCTTCTCCAGGCCTATTCCGATGTCACAGGCCTGGAAGGAAAGGCAGTTGCCATCGGCGGCGGCACCTATGTTCACGATCTGAAAAACGGCGTGGCATTCGGCGCGGTTCTTCCCGATGTCGACACCCACATGCACGGAGCCGATGAATTCATGGACATCGACAATCTTGTTATTGCGACCAAGGTCTTCGCAGAGGCCATCGAACAGCTCTGCAGATAAATGCAGACCAGTTTGACAGTTGACTTCCCGGTAAAACCTGCAATCCTGAGACAGAAAAGGAGCATTCGAGCTATGGACAACCATTTTGATCAGTGGGGAAACAATAATCAGAACCAGTACCAGAACCAGAATCAATATCAGGGCCAGAATCAGGGCCCGTACAATTATCAGGGACCCATGCCGGAGGCCATCTTCATCAACGGCACTCTGAACCGGGGTGCCTTGAAGGAGGACAGCCGGGCAGCCTTCGGCCTGAAATATGGAACAGCTCTGGGTGCTACAGTCATTCCGGGACTGATTACCGGCGGCCTGGCCTGCATTCCTTTTATCGGACCCCTGATCAGCTTCTTTGTAAGTCCGGTATTTCAGGTCGGCGGTGTCCGTGTCAATAACCGGGTCGCAGCCAAGGATCCCGCTGCCAGCCTGGACGGCCCCAACGGCCTTTTCAGTATCTTTAACAGGTTCTGGGAGACCTTTGCCAGCATCTTTGTAACCCAGCTCTTCATTTTTCTCTGGAGTCTTCTTCTGGTTGTCCCTGGAATCATAAAGTCCTACAGCTGGTTCCTGGTTCCCTATATCCTGGCCGACAATCCGAACATGTCGGGAGAGGACGCCAGGGACCTGTCCGCCCGGATGATGTACGGTCACAGACTGGAACTCTTTGTTCTCCAGCTGTCCTTTCTCGGCTGGGCGATCCTGGGTCTTCTGACCCTGGGTCTCCTGGATGTCTTCTATATCGGTCCCTGGCTCAGTGTAACGATCAGTGATTATTATCTGAACCTGAAACAGCTGGAAAATATAGACCCGGGAAACTATGGCTCAAATTATGGCCCCACGGGTGGAAATAATTATTATGGCGGCAATGGTCCCGACTGGAACAGCAATAATAATGGCGGCTATGGCCCCGATATGAATGGAAATAATTAGAGCAATGGAAGGGTTGTGAGATGAGGGGAATGGGAAAGGTTGAGAAGGATCCGGTATTCCGGCAGAAGCTGATCGAACTCAGTCTGCC
>JAQYBF010000004.1 GCA_029338875.1 Lachnospiraceae bacterium | reverse complement strand
GCCATCATGGTGCCCCTGGTCATCGGCCTCTTTTCCGGAAGCAGCAATCTGTCTCTCATGACAGTTTCCGTTGCGGCCGTCCTGTCCGGAGCGGTCTGCGGCGACCATATTTCGCCCATTTCCGATACCACCATCATGTCGAGCTCCGGCGCCCTCTGCCGCCACCTCGAGCATGTCCAGTCACAAATTCAGTATGCAATTCCGGTCATAATCTCCTGCTTTGTCGGCTTTTTAATCTCCGGATTTACAGAAAGTGCTCTTTTAAGCCTCGTCGCGTCCTTAGCTTTCCTTCTTCTGATTCTCTTCGGAATTAAAAGAAAGACGGCATGAAAAGGAAGACATTGAAAGTGTGATTCTATGGCAGCCTTCGACCGTATTCCCTCCGGTATCCCGGAACTGTCCTACGGCAGTCATTTCTTCCAGGACCTGGTGGAATCCGGCATCGGCAATACGGCTGTCTTTGATGGGGACAGTGCCCTTCATTTCCATCCGGAGCAGATCATGGAATTACCTGACTGTAAAAAGGACTTTCTGGACGAGGAGGCCTGTCGGGATCCGGCCTTTGATGCGGTCCGGATCTTGTGACCTGTCGAATCGATCCGCCGCCCTCTACAGGGACCGGCAGACCGATCGGACGGTGCTTGTTATCGGGAAGTTCTCGTGAAAGTGATACAGATGATCCAAAAATAAAGGGAGTCCGGACAACAACGTGTTTTAAAGTTGCATCCCTTTTAGAACCACAATAGCATTTAATGATACCATGACGTGGGTGTCATAAGTCACGATTTCGCGACTTCATAACACAGATCTCTTTTGTACTGTGACAACTGAATACAATTTTGAGTCTAGTTCATCATGTCGTATGTCTAAATAAAAGTCGATTGATTTATCCTAGAATTTGTTTATAATTTAATCATAGGAGGTATGAACTATGATTATCGATACAGATAAGACTGTTTCTATGACAGAAGCCAATCAAAATTTTTCAAAGGTCGCCCGCATGGCGATGGAATATGGCGATGTGACTATCTTAAAGAACAACAAAGTTTTTCTTACTGTCCACTACGAGCCACAGGACAACTCCGTTAAAGCTGCGTCCGATGAAGACGTACTTGCAGCCTCGGCTAAACTTATGAAACGGAATAAACACGTTTATGAGGAACTTGCAAAATGAATATACTGACTAAACAGCAGATTATTCTGTTGCATACACAAATGATCCAGCAATCCGGAGGCTCCGATGGAATTCGCGACGAAGGAATGCTGGATTCTGCGATTAACCAGCCCTTTCAAACCTTCGATGATATGGAACTTTATCCCAGCGTGATCGATAAAGCTGTCCGCCTTGGTTATGGTCTGATCACAGATCATCCATTTATTGATGGTAACAAGCGTATCGGAACACATGCCATGCTTGTGTCGCTGGCCATCAATGGAATTGAGCTCCAATATGATGACGAAGATCTGATTGATCTTATTTTGAAAATTGCAGCGGGTCAGGCTGATGACCGGGTTCTTGATGCCTGGGTCAAATCACATATTGAATGATTTGAGGTAAAACTCTATTTCTATGCTCTGCATAGCGATTTTTCCTGTGTATTTCGATATTCATACTATTGATAGCATGAACTTCTTATTTTTATCGTTTTATGCCGTGCAGAACGCGAACTTCCCATCCGAATTCATCACTTCACACAAATCTTCCATCCCGCCTGAATCACGTTCACATTTCAGATCAGAAAAGATGAAACTTTGCTTTAAAAAATTTAGGGGACTTAACAAATTTGGAATAATAGATAAAATTGGATATGATAAAGCAGAATTGATCAACTGAAATCCAAAAGAAGGCACTGCTAAAATTAAGAAGACTCAAAAATAAGGAGAGCTGAAAATGAACCTTCAGGATGAATTATATGTCCCACCGAGACCGCTGACCAGGAAAAACATCGGGATGATCCTGATCGGAACGGTCCTCTTTTCCCTGTCCGTGAACCTCTTTTTACAGCCCCTGGACCTCTATGCCGGTGGCATCGTCGGACTGTCGAATCTCTTCCGAACCCTCTTTCTGCCCGGCCTGTCGAAGACAGTTGCCGGTATTATCAACATGTGCCTCAATATCCCCCTCTTCATTCTGGCCTGGAAGACCATGAAGAAAAAGATGCTGGTCGGAACCCTGATCTCTCTGATCGTTCAGACCATCCTTATGTCCATGGTTCCGATTCCGAAGACTCCGATTCTCGATGACAAGCTGGCCGGACTGCTGATCAGCGGAGTAGTCGGCGGCATCGGCTGCGGCATGATCCTGTCCAATGGAGGAAGCGCCGGAGGTCTTGACCTGCTCGGTGTTTTCATCGCTTCGAGAAACCGAAACTTTTCCGTGGGAAAATTCGAGACGGCTTTCAATGCCGTCCTCTACCTGGTCTGCGCTATTCTGTTCTCCATTCCAACGGCTCTGTATTCCATTCTCTATGTGATCTGCTTTTCTCTGGCCATCGACCGTTTTCATTATCAGAATATTGAAATCGAGCTGGAAATTTTCACCCATCACCCGGAGATTGAGGATGTCATCCTGAAAAAGTATGTCCGCGGCGTGACCAAATGGAAGGGCGTCGGCGCCTATACAAAAGAAGGCACCAACGTGCTGATTACCGTTGTTGCCAAAAATGAAGTGAATTTTGTAAAGAGAGATATTCTGGAAATTGACCCCAAGGCCTTCATCATTGAGCATGGCAGCACCAATGTCACCGGAGGCTATCAGAAGAGACTGGATAATTAATCTTCGCCGATGATTTCAAGCGTCTTCTGATCCCGCTCTCCGCCATAGAAGCGGTCCAGAATTTTGGAAAAGATATCCTCACCGCCGTCTGCGGCTTCAAAAAGAGTCATCGAAGACTGAAGCTTCAGATCATCCGGGGAGCCGAAAATCTCATGGGGATCGCTGCAGTCCTGCTCCATAAGCGCATTGCAGATCTCGCTTAAATTGCCTTCCAGATAGGGATCTCTCAGATAATCCTTGGCCTCTTCCAGATCGCGGATAGCATACTTCTGGGCTGTAGGACTTGTACCCAGGCCCCGGATCTGCGGAAAGATATACCACATCCAGTGGCTCTGCTTCTTTCCGTGACGGACTTCCTTCAAGGCAGTAAAGAAATCTCTTTCCTGTGCTTTTACAAAACGTTCCAAACTACTCATAAAATCAAGCCTAACCTTTCGCTTTCTATTTTATTGCTTTTCGGCTTCCGCTTCAACTATCTGGGAGACAGGCTCTACCTGCCAGTGACAGATAAAAGGGCTGTAAAAGCTTCGGAATCCGCTTGTTTTCAAGCAGAATCACGCAGTAAATTTCAAGAAAAAAAGCCGGGGCAGAAAGCATCTGTCCCGACTTTTCTCATGATTTAGAAAGGATTGACCTTTTCTTCTTACTCTTATTCCTTACGCTTGATTCCAGCGTCTCTATTTTCTGATTAAGCCTGGAGAGCCTTGACATTGTAAAAGGCTTTCTTGCCTCTGTACTGTGCAACAGAGCCGAGATCCTCCTCAATCCGCATGAGCTGGTTGTACTTGGCGATTCGGTCGGTACGGCTCATGGAACCGGTCTTGATCTGGCCTGCGTTGGTTGCAACAACCAGGTCTGCAATGGTGGTATCCTCGGACTCGCCGGAACGGTGAGAAACGATGGCGGTGTAGCCTGCTTCCTTGGCCATCTCGATGGCATCGAAGGTCTCGGTCAGAGTACCGATCTGGTTGACCTTGATGAGTACGGCATTGGCGGCACCAAGCTCAATACCCTTGCGGATGAAGGTGGTATTGGTAACGAAGAGGTCATCGCCGACCAGCTGGATCTTATCGCCGAGACGCTCAGTCAGCTTAACCCAGCCGTCCCAGTCGTTCTCTGCAAGGCCGTCTTCCAGGGAGATCAGAGGATACTTGTCGACCCACTTCTCATAGAGCTCGATCATCTCTTCCGAGGTCTTCTCGCCCTCGCCGGAACGCTTGAGGATATAGCGGTTCTTTTCTGCATCATAGAATTCGGAAGATGCGGCATCCATAGCGAAGCATACATCCTCACCGGGCTCGTAGCCAGCTTCCTTGACTGCCTCGAGCATGAGTTCGAGAGGGCCTTCATTTCCCAGGGTCTCCAGAGGACCGTTTCCGCCGGGGATGCAGGAAGGAGCATAACCGCCCTCATCGCCGACTGCTGTATTGTAGCCGTATTTCTGAAGGACCTTCTTTAAGGTATGAAAGACCTCAGAACCGATACGTACTGCTTCATGCACGTTGGCTGCGCCGACCGGCATGATCATGTATTCCTGGCAGTCAGCGGAAGAATCTGCATGCTTGCCGCCGTTTAAAACGTTCATCATCGGAACCGGCAGAACCTTTCCGTTCGGGCCGCCCAGGTATTTGTACAGAGGCAGATCAACAGAATCTGCAGCAGCTTTTGCAGTGGCAAGGGACACAGCCAGGGTTGCATTGGCGCCGAGATTGGACTTGAACTCGGTTCCGTCCAGATCCAGCATGGCCTGATCGATGCCTGCCTGATCGAAGACATTCTTTCCGAGGATAACCGGAGCGATTTTCTCATTGACATTGTCAACGGCTTTCAGTACGCCGGCACCCTGATAGGCGTTCTTGTCGCCGTCACGAAGCTCTAAGGCTTCTCTCTCACCGGTGGAAGCGCCGGACGGAACGATGGCGGTTCCGAAGGCTCCGGACTCAGTCTCGATCTCGCACTCTACGGTAGGATTTCCTCTGGAATCCAGTACCTGACGTGCCAATAC
>JAQYBF010000003.1 GCA_029338875.1 Lachnospiraceae bacterium | reverse complement strand
CCTAAATTGCAATAACAAATTGAACACTGATGATAACTAGGCCACCACATGCACCTTGTCAACTGAATACACCTGATCCAGGAAAGTATCGAAGACCTCTTCTGGTGTACTGTATCCCAAATGCCTCCTCGGAAGAGCATTGATCTCATCGGCATACTCGAGGATCTGTTCAGCAGAGAAAAGCTCTATGGAGACTCCCTTCGGAATGAAGCGTCTCAGAATACGGTTATGCCGCTCGTTCTGAGCCCTTTCCCAGGAAGAATACGGATGGGCAAAGTAAACCGTCGTTCCATAGTCTTCCAGTTCTGAAAGCCGTTCGAACTCACTCCCGTTATCGGAAGTAATCGTCCGGAAGATCTCTGGAAAGTGCTCGGCCCCGAACTCTTCCCTAAGAACTTCCAGAGCTGCCATGACCGCATCCGCGTTTTTCCCTGGGATTTTGATCGCCAGGTAATAGTCACTGGCCTTTTCCAGAATCGTCAGCACAACGGATTCCCGGCCTTTTTTGCGCCCGACCACGGTATCGATTTCCCAGTGTCCACAATGGATCCGTTCCATGACTTCCTCCGGACGTTCTTCAATGCTTGTTCCATAGATCCGCTTGTTCTTCCGCAGAGACTTATGTTTCCGTTTTCTGGACAGTGCCTCCGGGATATCAAAAGGATCAATGGGAAGCCTGCCTGCCCAGAGGTCGTTATACAGCGTCTTGGTACAGGGAATCGTCTCCTCCGGGAAGAGGTGATGCTTCTTCGCATAGCCGACACAGGCGTCCAGAGACCATCCGTGGGCTTTTACCTTTTCAGACATCCACCGGATGAACGGAGAAGCATAATCGCCTTTACAGGGCCTGTGACAGCGGGCACGATTGACCTCATAGTTCTTCTGACCACGCTTCGCCGAGTACTGCGGAAAGCGTCCGCGGGAGCCGTTCCTTGTTCCTGTGCCCCGTCGGAGCTCATACATGACCGTCGACGGAGAACAATCCAGTTCCTCCGCGATACGGCGGAGGGAGTAGCCAAGCTTCCGGAAGATCTGGATACTGCATCGATCTTCAAATTTTAGATGCTGACCTCTTTCCCGGTCTGGTGTAATCATGGTAGAATAAGTTTTGCCCATAGTAGACTCCTTTCGGCGATTGTTTTGTGGTGATTCAATTCTACCAGAAGATCTGCTATGGGTCTTTCTTTATTCAGTTGTTCAATTTGATTTTACAATCTACCTTTATTCTAAATGCCTACCAATAATTATAAATGTTTCTTATTTAAAATCCTATAGTTTAAATTTTCTAAAATCGCTTTTGTAGTTTAGCATGCTAAAGTTATAAACTATATAGGAGTAGAAATCAAGATTTTAGTTAAGTACATGCAAGGCAGGTCTATATTTTGCCTGATTCGGAACTACAGGCCGGGAAATATAGACCAGAAAAATTCAGATCAGGGAAATACATGCATGGGGAAAAGTGTGTTGATTTGGTGAAACCAGCGGCTTTTCCGTAGTTCGCACCATGAAATTGTGGTATTGTAAAATAGAATAAGAATCTAAATATATGAAGAATTCAGGCGGAAAGCGAGAGCTTTCTGTCTCTTACTTCGTTTTTGATTGGAGTAAGCATTGTAAAGAAGGTGATTGTATGCTGATCTGTAAAAACTGCGGAGCAAAGCTTGCGGACCATTCGAAGAAGTGCTATGCCTGCGGAAGTCCGGTAACGCCGGAGACGGTGATCTATAAGGATCCCTTTGCAGAGGATGAGACTTCCCAGGAGTCTGTACAGAATGCCGCTCAGTCGGCTAGGGAAGGCGGTCAGGCCAATCCGTTCGGAAAGAATGCCGGCCGGGAAGATAATTACGGAGCACAGGATCAGGCTGCATACCATAAGACCGATGCCAATCCTTTCTCGGATGCATCCACTAATAAAGAAAACCGGCGGACGGCCGGCAATATCTGGGAAGAGCGCTACGGCAAGGATGCCGAGAACCGGAAGGATCCTGTAGCCGATTATGACTGGCAGGATGAAGCAGACATTCAGGGACTTCTGAAGAGACTGCAGAACGGAGAGAAGGGTCTGACCGATGAGGAGCTTCTGATCGGCCCGGGCGCTTTCGGCTATGAAGAGAAATTCAAGAAGATGCGGGAGAAGAACAGCCTGATCAACTGGAACTGGGGTGCCTTTCTTCTGGGACCCATCTGGTTCGGCTATCGGAAAATGTATGCAATGGCCCTGGTTACCATGGCGATGGCCGGCTTTTTCGGCATTCTTTTCCAGTATCAGCTGGCCATGATCGTCTCTGTGATTCTGGACGTTGCCATGGGACTTTTCGGTGACCGGATTTATCTCGAGCACATCGCCCGTCTGGAGAGAAAGATCGGAAAGGTTTCACAGGATAAGAAGCCGGCCTTTATCCGCCGTCACGGAGGGGTCGCTGTTGGTTTCGTAATGATTCTGTTCCTGATCTACTGGATCGCCAGCATGGCTCTGACGCGCTGAGACAGTTCATGGAAAGAGAAAATCTGAAAAAAACGGGCCAGGGGATCCTTTGATGAAAGGGGGATCCGGCTGGCTTGATAAAATTACTTGGAGTTTTATGGAAGAAACAATAAAGGGCCTGACCTCCCAGGAGGCGGCCGAGGAGATAAGAAAAGGCAATCAGAACATTCAGAGTGACAAGACCCAGAAGACGGTCGGCGGCATCATCCGCGAGAATGTTCTGACCTACTTCAACCTGATTTTCCTGATCCTGACCATTCTTCTGATTGTGTCAGGCAATTTCCGGGGGCTGACCTTTCTCCCGGTCATCATTGCCAATACTCTGATCGGTATTGCCCAGGAAATTTATGCCAAGAGCGTTCTGGACAAGCTGTCCATTATGAATACGCCGGTGGCTCATGTCCTCCGGGACGGAGAAGCTCGGGAGCTTCCGATTGAGAAGCTGGTTCTGCATGACCTGATCCTTCTTCAGAGTGGAGACCAGATTCCGGCCGATGCTGTGGTGGAGCGGGGCACGGTTTCCGTCAATGAAGCCCTTCTGACCGGTGAGGCCGATGAAATTGAAAAGAAGCCAGGAGCAAATCTCATGTCGGGAAGCTTTGTCGTATCCGGCAAGTGCTTTGCCCGGCTGACTCAGGTCGGCGAGAATTCCTATCTGTCAAGGCTTACAAAGGAAGCCCGGGAGATGACGACCGGCGAGCCGTCCGAGATGGTCCGTTCCATCGACCGTCTGGTTCGTGTCATGGGTGTTCTTCTGATTCCGATCGGTGTCATGCTTTTTGTCCAGGGTATGTTCTGGAGGGGCAACAGCTTCCAGGCCTCGGTCTCTTCCATGGTCGCAGCGGTTCTCGGCATGATTCCCGAGGGCCTCTATCTCCTGGTCAGCGTGACTCTGGCCATGAGCGCCGCCCGCCTGGCTATCAACAAGGTCATGCTTCACGATATGAAGAGTATCGAGAGTCTGGCCCGGGTCGATGTCCTCTGCGTGGATAAGACCGGAACCATCACTGATACTAAGATGCTGGTTGCCGACTGTGTCCTGCCCGGCGGGGAAGCTGATGTCTTAAAACCGGATGCCGCAGGAGACCCCGGCAAGCCCAGATCGGTCGAAGAGAAGTTGAGCCCGGAGCTGGTCCAGCGTTTCGGCTCCTATCTGTCGGCTCTGACGGATGACAACATTTCCATGCAGGCCATCCGTTCCTACTTCCCTTCCAATAAAAACTATCCGGCCAAGGAAACCCTTCCCTTCACCTCTAGAAATAAGTACTCTGCGGTCCGGTTTTCCGACGGGGTCTATCTTTTCGGAGCGCCGGAAATCATCCTGGGAGAGGGCTTTGCAAAGCATCAGAAGCAGGTTGATACCTACGCCAACCGGGGCTACCGGGTTATGGTCTTTGCCCGCCTGACAGGGGAGGATGCCGCCATTCCGAAGAAGGGCATGGGATCTGCAAAGGCGGAGGCGCTTTTCTTCACCCTCCTTCAGAATCCGGTCCGAAAAAATGCACCGCGGACCTTCCGCTTCTTTAAGAAGCAGGGCGTTTCCATCCGCGTCATCTCCGGAGATAATCCGGTCACGGTTTCCGAGGTTGCCAAGCAGGCCGGTATTGAAAATGCAGATCGTTATGTCGATGCCTCCACTCTGAAAACACGGGAGGACGTTCGAAAAGCTGTGAATTCCGTGACCGTCTTCGGACGGGTAACGCCCGAGCAGAAGCGGATCATCGTTCAGGAGCTGAAGGCGCAGGGTCACACGGTTGCCATGACCGGCGACGGTGTCAACGATATCCTGGCAATGAAGGATTCCGACTGTTCGATCGCCATGGCTTCCGGTTCGGATGCTGCAGTCCAGTCGGCCCAGGTTGCCCTGTTGGATTCCGAGTTTGCCCACCTTCCGGAGATTGTCGGCGAGGGCAGACGGATTATCAACAATATCGAGCGGTCGGCTACCCTCTTTCTGGTCAAAAATATTTTCTCTGTCCTTTTGGGACTGTTTTCAATTTTCTCCATCATCCAGTATCCTCTGGAGCCCAGTCAGATCTCTCTGATTTCGGCCTTTAACATCGGAATTCCGGCCTTTTTCCTGGCTATGGAGCCAAACCATCAGAGAATCAAGGGACAGTTTATGCGGAGAGTCCTGATCCGGGCTCTGCCGGCGGCACTGACAGACTTTCTGGCCATCGCGGCCATGGTCATCTTCGCCAATACCTTCGGCGTGTCGGAACGGGATGTCTCGGTTGCTGCGACCTTCCTTCTGGCCATTGTCGGATTTATCATTCTCTTAAATATCAGTGCACCGCTGAACGGCTACCGGCTGGCGGTCATCATCGGCTGTATCGCGGGCCTGATCTTTACAGGAATCTTCTTTAACAGCCTTTTCGGAATCAGCTTTGTCTCTACCAAGTGCGCTATGCTTTTCGTCCTCTTTGCCATCGCAACCGAGCCCTGCATGCGCTATCTGACGAAGTTTGCCGACTGGGTCAATCAGAAGGTGGATGAAAAATACGAGAGAAACCGGAGAAAGAACCGGATGAAGCAGGTTCAGAGGACGGCACGGAAAAGAAAGAATGCCTGAACGGAAACAGAAAGGAACCAGAGACGGATCCAATCCATGAATGAGATCTGGAAAAAGGTGTGATATAATTCTTTCTTCGGGACGAATACAGAGGCTTTCGAAATGAAATCAAAACAGACCATATAGTTTCAGTAAATTACATCACAGGAGGAATTAAAAAATGGCACAGACAATCGAATTTCGTTATGACACTCAGCTTCTCTTGGAGCCGGTAGATGATCAGGAACTGGATGTGGATGAAATCCATGATTATATTGCAGACCATTTCAAGGGCGACGAGCTTCTCTGCGTCGGCGATGAGGATCTGATCAAGCTGCATTTTCATACAAATGAGCCCTGGAAGGTTCTGGAATACTGCGCTTCCAAGGGTGAGATCTATGACATCGTCGTAGAGGATATGGACCGGCAGACCAGAGGCCTGCAGGGCTGATTCCAAACAGTAGTTTTTACGATATCCTGCCGCATAATCGTAACTCTAGTCATGAGAAAAGCAGGCTATCAAGTAAGACAGGGACTGATCCGGAGATCTGCTTCAGATCAGATTCCGGAAAATATATGAGGGGATCATGAAAAAGTATATATCGGGAGCGGATTCTTCCGGAAAGTCTTCCAGGAAGAGACATCTGGCTAAAAGAAGTCTTGCAGCCGCTCTGGTCTTTGTGATTGGAATGCTTCTTCTCGGCATGGTTTTAATCTATGCGTCCACCGCCTACCATGCGGACAGCAGGGCCCTGAGCCTGGAGGAAAAGCTCGAATCCGATGGCCACCTGACCTGGGAAAACGGCTATGCCGTCCTGACTCCGGATGAGTCCGGGTCACAGACCGAGGGCATTATTTTCTATCCGGGCGGACTGGTTGATGCCAGGGCCTATCTTCCTCAGCTGGATGCCTTCCGGCAGAGAGGATATACCTGCGTCCTTCTGACCATGCCATTTGATCTGGCTGTTTTTGATATGAAGGCCGCGGACTATATTTATCCCAATCTCCAGAAGCTCGACGTTGACGAATGGTATCTGTGCGGGCATTCCCTGGGCGGAGTTGCGGCCGGACAGACCTTTTCCGGCCAGAAGAATCCCTACAGCGGGCTGATTCTGCTTGGCTCCTATGTGACGGATCCCGAGGCATCAAGTCAGGATGTCCTGACTATTTACGGAAGTCAGGACGGGGTTCTCCATAAGGAGAAGGTTTCGGAGAAGACCAGTCAGGTGGAAGTCCTTTCGGGCGGAAATCACGGTCAGTTCGGCGATTACGGCCATCAGGCCGGCGACGGAAAGGCTGAAATCAGCCGGGAAAAGCAGCAGAGCGAGACGGCTGAGGCTGTGGAAGAATTCATCATTTCAAGACGGAAGAAGTAATATTATTCAGAAAGGGAAATGAGATGGGCCATTTGTTACTTGAGGTTTTCATCATTTATCTCATTCTGTCACTGGCTTTGACAGTATTTATGATGGCCAGGATGTACTGGGTCGATCATAAGGCGACGGACAAGAAGCTTGGCAAGGCGCGGGTACAGGAACTGAAGCGGGCCGGCCGCTGGCGGCAGCTTCCCCTCTACACCATGGAGGAGATCGCAGCAAATAAGAAACTGGGCGAGGTCCGGCTGACCATTTTCCCCAATGACAGCGGAAAACGCGGGAAATATGCCATCGTCCTTCCGGGCGGCGGCTATGCCCATGTCATTACCGATGCGGAGGGCTACAGCGTCGCGGCCAAGCTGAATGAGGACGGGGTCACGGCCTTCGTCCTGGAGTACCGGACCGGCTTCAGCTGCTCTGATCATGCACCCATGCGGGATCTGGCCCGCTGCGTCCGCTTTATCACAGAGCATGCGGATCAGTTAAATATAGACCCGACCGGCTATTCCCTGATCGGTTTTTCAGCCGGCGGCAATCTTGCAGGTATCTACGGCACAAGAAAATACGGCTGGCATCTTTACGGTACGGAAAAGCCGGGAACCTTGATACTGGGCTATCCCTGGAGCAATATCAACCACTGGATGCAGCATCCCTACTGGAATATCTGGGAAGGACTGATCGGCATCTGGTTTCAGGAGCGGGGCAACTTCTTCATGTTCCGCACCCATCAGGGCAGAGAAAAGCGGGATTCCCTCTGTGTACAGAAGTGGATCGACGACGATTATCCGCCCGTCTATATGTTCACCGGCGATGATGACATCCTGGTAAAGGCCGGCGCTCATACCGATGTCCTGGCCAAGGCCCTTCGGAGAAAGGATATTCCCCTCATGTATCAGCGTTTCTTCCAGGTCCCTCATGGCGTAGGCCTGGGCAAGGGAACCAATGCGGAAGGCTGGCTGGAAGAGGCTCTGGATTTCTGGAAGAAGCAGGTTGGGGAAGATGATCTGCAGGAAGAGCACAAAGCAGAAGATCATCTGGTTGAAGATTCTAAAGCAGAAGACAGCAAGACAGAAGAATAAGGGAATTTGCAGATCAGAGCCTGCAGACAAGTAGAAAAAGACGAGAAGTGGGAGAGAACTTCTGAGATAAAAAAGGACCGAGGATTGATTCCCCGGTCCCTCTCTTTGTATACTAGGTTTTAGAATGCTGACTGGTAGAAGGCCGTGCCGTCAAACTGGCTGTTGGCATCTTCCATTGGATTGGTCTTTATTTCGACCGCATCTCAGCCAACTTGCAGATGATGTCGATGCAGCATTCCTCACCAAGAGTGCCGGAATCCAATGCCAGATCATAGTTGCTGTAATCGCCCCAGTGCTGATCGGTGTAATAACGATAGTAGGTGCGGCGCTGCTTATCCTTTTTCCGGATACGCTTCTCGACATCGACATCCTTGATCTCACCGTAACGCTCCAGAACCCGGGCCTTACGATGCTCCATATCGGAATGGATCAGGACATTGATGCAGGGGATCTCCGCCCGACGGAGAATATAGTCGGAGCAGCGTCCGACAATAACGCAGGGGCCCTTTTTGGCAGCCTCGAGAATGACCTTTCTCTGAGCCAGGAAGATTTCATCCTGAGGACTCTGGAAATACATGGTGCTGGCTGCGGAGACATCGAACCACTTGTTGGCCATAGTTGCTGTCTCGCCCTGTTCCTCAATCAGTTCCTTACAGTAGCCGCTGTTGATCGCGGTCTGATTTACAATTTCTCCATCCAAGAAGGGAATGTTTAATTTCTCTGCTACCTTTTCTCCGATGGAATGTCCGCCACTGCCGAATTCACGGCTGATCGTAATAATTGGATACATAAAGATCACTCTCCTTGTATGGCTGTGCTCTAATTACATCTTCAGTTTAGTAAATCTGTCGGTAAAATGCAAGAATCAGGAATGTATACAAGGCAGTTTACACAAATTTTAATATTGCTTCCGAAAGTGATGCAGGAGAAAGAAATCCTAAAATCCGGAACAGGATTTAAATGCCAGGAAAGAAATTTCAGAATCCAAGACAGGAATTCTTATAGCAGATAAAGAATACAGGAGTTGAAGAAAGAAATGCTTCATATAGAATTTGCTCCCATGGAAGGAATCACAGGTTTTCCCTTCCGAAACGCTTTTGAGAAGGTTTTCGGCGGGATTTCCGCCTATTACACGCCCTTTCTGACGGTAAACCAGAACAAGAAATTCGGCAGTCATGACATTCGTGATGTCGATCCAAAGGTAAACCAATCTGTCGAGCTGATTCCTCAGATCCTGACCAACAAGCCCGACCAGCTGGCCTGGGGAGCAGAGCGCCTGTATGAAATGGGATATGCGGAAGTCAATCTGAACCTGGGCTGTCCGTCGCCGACTGTGACCAAGCGTCATAAGGGTGCCGGTTTCCTGGCCGATCCGGAGGAAGTGGACCAGCTGCTCTCGGAGACCTATCGCATATTGGAAGCAGACCACTGCTCGGTCTATCTTTCCGTAAAGAGCCGGATCGGCATGCAGGACAAAAGCCGCTTCGATGAGTTGCTGAGGGTTTATGAATCCTATCCTCTCCATCGACTGGTTCTTCATCCGCGGCTGGGCAGTCAGGGCTATGAGGGAACGGTGGACCTGGATTGCTTTGAAGAGGCCATGGATTCTCTGAAGTGTCCGCTGATCTATAACGGGGATCTTCGCAGCATTGAGGATGTCAAAGCAATCCGGCAGAGATTTCCGGAAGCCGCCGGCATCATGATCGGACGGGGATTTCTCTATGATCCGACGCTGATTCTTAAGATTCGGGAGAATGAGGCTGGGGAAGGAAATCCCCAGGAAAAGACAGGCTTGGAAAATGGACAAAAATCAGCTGCAGAAGACATAGCAGGTGCTGAAAATAAAGTAAATGCAGAAAGTAAAGTAAATGAAGAAAATAAAGTGACAAATCTACGCGACCGCCTTAAATTTTTTCATCTCTTTCACGATACTCTGCTGGACGAATACAGCAAGGCCAATCCTTATCCGGACAGCTGTGTGCCGAGGATGAAGGAACTGTGGGGCTTCTGGCTGGAGAATCCGGATCTGGTGGAAACATATGGCAGGGACACCCTCCGAAAAATGGTCAAGAAGATCAAAAAGAGCAGGAATCTGGATGATTACCAGCTCGCTGTGGAGCAGTTTATGATCAGGCTTTGAGCCTCGATGATTCCTTTCCTTCGAAAAAAAGCCGGCCAGTTGTGACGGAATTCACAGTTTAGTCATATTTTCTTCAAAATTCCTTCCACACTTAAACACAAATTCATCACATTTAGACGATATTATAAAACCATCAAATGAGTGAGTACTTCATTTGAAAACTTTTTTTCATAATCCTCCCCCATACGAAGCGGCGTCGTGAGACGCCGCTTTTTTCTACTTAAATACACCACTTTCTTTTTTATGATTCCCTTCCCACGGTATGTGATATAATAATCAAGTTATACGAATTTATAGACGGATGTAAGAAATATAGACCAGTGCCTTATCGAAGGCAGGGTCTTTCTGATATTCTGAAATAGGAAACGAGTTATGCATTCGAGCATGCAGAAGAATCCGGCCTTCCCGGTCATCGGACTTGATATGAGCGGGATCCTCAGAGAAGAAGATCTGCCTCTGACGCAGCCACTGATCGACTGCAGAGACCTGAGCGGTACGGACTGCTACTGTGATGAAATCGCAGAAGAGGAGATCAGCAGACATCTGAAGGACTATGGCCCGGAGGGAATTCATTATCTGGATTCCGGAAACTACCATTATCTGACGCTTTTCTTCTTAAGAAAGCTGCCGGCGGATCAGCCCTTTGAACTGATCCTCTTTGACAATCATCCGGATTCCAAGGAGCCGGCCTTCGGCGATATCCTCTCCTGCGGCGGCTGGGTCCGTAAGGCCTGGGAAGAACTTCCGAATTTATCGAAGGTGACTATGATCGGTGTCGATCCGGTTCTGCTTCAGGAGGAAGGCTTCCATTCAGGAGAAAATCTCTTGGACAGAGGGCAGAATCTGAAACCGTTAACAGTTGAAACGATAGAATCTACCTCAAAGAAAACTCTTGCTTTTTCCAAACCAGGGTACTCGGAGAGTGTTTTTAATAGTTCAAATCCGAAGGGTTCAGAGGGGAAATCTTTGACCGGTGAACCTTCTAAGTGCGGATCATCTGATGGTAACTCTTCAGAAAGAAAATTACCGGTCTACATCTCCATCGACAAGGACGTTCTCAGAGAAGAAGATGCCAGCTGCAACTGGTCTCAGGGCCGGATGTCGGCAGAGGAACTTCTGAAGGCTGTTGGAGAAATCTATCGGACGCGTCAGGTTCTTGGCATGGATATCTGCGGTGAAGAAGACTGGAAAGAACTGTCCGAAGGAACGAAGCTGAATGAAGCGCGGAACCAGGAGCTTTTCAAGCTGGTTCTCTCAGTAAACAATAGACTTTGACTTAAATATAAATCATGAAATGGAGGAAGATCATGAAGAGTCAGTCAGATGCGAGAAATCTCTCGATGGTCATGGATCTCTATGAGATGACCATGGCAAATGGTTACTTTAAGTACAAGGATGATAAGACAACGGTTACTTTCGATGTCTTCTACCGCCACAACCCCGATCAAGGCGGATATGCCATCTTCGCCGGACTCGAGCAGGTAGTGGACTATATTGAGCATCTGCATTTTTCAGATGAGGATATCGATTATCTCGATTCCCTGCATATTTACCGGAAGGATTTCCTGGAATGGCTCAGGGACTATCATTTCCACGGCGATATCTTTGCTTTCCCTGAGGGAACCATTATGTACCCTTATGAGCCGATCCTGACTGTCCATGCACCGCTTCTGGATGCCCAGCTGATCGAGACTGCCATCCTGGCACTGATCAACCACGAATCTCTGATCGCAACCAAGGCCAGCCGGATCGTTCGTGCCGCTGATGGCAGAGGCGTTTCCGATTTCGGTGCCCGCCGGGCCCACAACATGGATGCCGCTGTCTATGGAGCAAGAGCTGCCTATATCGGCGGCGCCGGTTCGACAGCAACCGTTCTGGCCGGCCAGATGTTTAACATTCCTGTCAGCGGAACCATGGCTCACAGCTGGATCATGTATCAGGATGATGAATATACCGCCTTCAAGGAATTTGCAGAGACCTATCCGGACAACTGCATTCTTCTGGTTGATACCTACAATGTCCTGAAGTCCGGCATGCCCAATGCCATCCGGGTTGCCAAGGAGGTTCTGGAACCTATGGGAAAGCGTCTGAAGGGCGTGCGTATTGATTCCGGCGATCTGGCCTATCTTTCTCAGAAGATGCGGAAGATGCTGGATGACGCCGATCTCAAGGATGCCATCATCGTCGGATCCAACAGCCTGGACGAATATACGATTTCTTCCATTATTTCCCAGGGCGGCTGCTTCGACAGCTTCGGCGTCGGCGAGCGCCTGATCACGGCCGAGTCCAATCCGGTCTTCGGCGCGGTCTATAAGATTTCCGAGGTCGAGCATGATGGCGTGAAGATCCCGAAGATCAAGGTTTCGGAGACCGTTGAGAAGATTACCAACCCGGGCAGAAAGAAAGTCTTCCGTATCTATGATCAGGATGGAAAGGCTGTTGCAGACCTCATCACCAAGGAAGATGAGACTCCGGATCTGACAAAGCCCTACCGCTATGTCGATTCCAGAAAGCCCTGGAAGAATCTGAGCTTCGAAGGCTGCACTGCCAAAGAGCTGCAGGTTCAGGTTATCAAGGACGGCAAGCGGACCTTCCCGACCAGAGATCTGAAGGACATTCAGTCTTATGTCAAGGATCAGCTGACAAACGAGATCTGGGCCGCTGAGCAGCGTTTCGAGAATCCTCATGTTCATTATCTGGATATGAGCCCGGCTTACTATGAGATGAAGATGGATCTTCTGTACAAGAGCCAGAAAGCAGACTGAGCCGGATTTGAAATAACAAATAAAAACTGGATCCGGACTTATCGCAGAAGATGAGCCCGGATTTTTTTGAAGTCAGAGGAATTGGAGGCAGCCATCATGACAAGTGAAAATAATGCAAATCTTCCAGAAGGAATCCCCGACCGTCTGCGTCAGCAGCTGGAATTTGCTGTCGAGATCGACAAGGAGAAAAATGTCCTCCGCCAGACCCATCTGACCGGTCACGGCCGGAGAGAGGATGATGCAGAGCATGCCTGGCATATGGCAGTTATGGCCGCCGTCCTCTCCGAATATTCGGATGAAGAGATCAATACGGGCCACACCATTCTTCTCTGCCTGATTCATGATCTGGTCGAGATCTATGCCGGCGACACCTATGCCTATGATGAAGAGGGCAAGAAGACGCAGAAGAGGAGGGAAGAAGCCGCCAAAGACAAGCTTTTCTCCATCCTGCCCGAGGATCAGAAGACTTACTTCGCCGATCTCTTTGAAGAATTTGAAGCGGCAGAGACCCCGGAAGCCCGATTCGCCCGGGCCATGGACAACCTCCAGCCACTCCTCCTCAACAATTCCAATGACGGCGGTGACTGGAGAGAGCATGGCGTAAATGTAGACCAGGTCGAGGGCCGGCAGAAGCGGACTAAGGAAGCTTCGAAGTCTCTCTATGAGCTGACCGAGCAGATCCTGGAGCAGAATGTAAAGAAAGGCAGCCTGAAAGGAAGCCCGAAAGAGTGATTGTTAAATAGGGCAGTCTGAAGAAGGACTGACATGATCTAGTCCTCCTGTTATAAAGATGCTGGTAACAGATAGCTGACATCCAGGAACCGTTTGCCTTCATTGCCTTGTTTCATCATCTGCAAAGTCTTCGCAGACTAGTTCTTTATATTTCTGAAAGTAGGACTTGTATTTTCATAAATTATAGAACAGGTATGACTAAAATCTTGCTCATTTTCGGAATCTTTGCAGATTACAAGAGAGTCTTGCTATAATTTTGTAATTATTCCTTCACTACATTAAATATCGGAATTTGAATTTCTCAATCTCGAGTTACAGAATCAGGAAGCCTGGAAATATACCCCGGGATTCACAAAAAAATCCGATCCCGAGGTACAAGAACAGGAAAATCAGGAACAGATATCGAGATTCAAGATTTCAAGTCAAAAAGAATTGAAAAGTTCTTGCTTTAAATATTAAAAGGCCAGAAGCTCCATGAAATATGGGCTTCTGGCCTTGTGATTAAAACAATCCCAGCATTCCTCAGCAGATTACGATTCTCAGCAAATCAGAATCACAATTCAGCAGATCGGAATCATGATGGTGCAGTCTCCGAGAGGGAAGGTCGAGCAGGCGTGGACGTAGCCGAACTTCTTGTCGGCATAGCGTCTGCCGTCACCGCTGTCCGGTACGAAGACATCGCCCTCGACCAGCTTGGACCGGCAGTAGCCGCAGGCTCCGCTCCGGCATCTGGTGTTATTGGGAATGCCTGCGCGCTCCAGAGATACAGCCAGAGGCTCGGTGGAGAGAGCATCGATCACGGTCTTTTCCAGGCCGCGGAGAACGGTCAGCTTGTAGGTGGTCTCAGTCTGATCTTCCGGATAGGCAGCGACCTCGGCATTGACCGGAAGTTCCTTGTCAGCCTTATGAATGCGGTAGCCGGTTGCCTTTGTGATGTCCCTGGGCGCTCCGAAGACTTCCATGCGGATCCGCTTGGCAGGTACATTCAGAGCAGCAAGCTCGCCGCTGACGAAATTATACATAGGCAGAGGACCACAGACGAAATAGGTGGTCTGACCTTCGGAAGGCTTGCCATAGGAGTATTTCTCAATCAGATCTCTGGACAGAAAGCCCTTCTCACCCTCGTAATCCGGGTCATCGGACAGGACATTGACAAAGCGGACTCTGTCGCATGCGCTTTCGATCCGGGACAGCTCATCGACCAGGATGATGTCCTTCCGGTCGCGGGAACCGTAGAGAATGGTCAGATCGCAGTCCAGACTTCCATGGGCGATTTCCTGAGCCATGGAATAGAAGGGCGTGATGCCGGAACCGCCGGCCAGAGCCAGGACGTGCTTTGCATCGCGGAGAGGCTCATAGTGGAACTGTCCGAAGGGCAGATGAACGGTATAGTGATCGCCGACATGGGCGTTCTCATAGAGATAGCTGCTGATGAAGCCCTGTCCCGGACGGCCGTTTCGAATAGTCAGTTCGAAGAAGGATTTCTCTCCCTGTCTGGCCTGATAGGGCGCAGAGGAGATGGAATAGGGACGGGTGGTGACGGTAGTCTTTCCGCTTTCCTCATCCTTTACCGAAAGCTCGACGGAGCAGTACTGGCCGGCATAGAAGGGCGGCAGGACATCTCCATTCTCCGGAACGAAGGTAAACTTTCTTGCGGTCGGAGAAACCTCCTCAACTTTTGTGATCCGTACGTGAGTTGCCTTGGGATGCACTTCCTCTGCAACCTCACGGATATGATCCTTATAGATGTTTTCCGGGCTTCCGCTCTGAATCAGCTGTCTTCTGGCTTTGATGACGCGGTTGGCGCCTGTGACATCTTTAAAAAATCCATTGACTTTCATGTTCAGGCCTCCTTCGCTTTCTGCATTTCTTCCAGAATGATCTTGGCTGCAATCTTACCGTTATTGATATTGCAGGCCATGCCGTCGCCGACCAGCTGATGGCTGGCGCAGCCGACCAGACCCTTGATATACATTTCCTTTGAGACATCTTCAAGACGGGCTACAACAGAGTTATCCATGGAGTGCTGATAGCCGTAGATGCCTCCTCTGTAGTCGCTGGTGTAGTGGGAAATGGTGACCGGAGTCTCAACCTCGATATCGAAGATGTGGTCACGGAGATTTACGCCCAGACGTTTGGAAACCTGATCGATCATCTCACCGGCAATGTGGTCCTTGGTTTCAAAGTAGTTGTCTGCATTGACCCCGTCAAAGCATTCGGGCAGAGGCAGATTGGTGATGGAAAGGGAGGTCATGCCCTCAGGCACTCCTTCCGGATTCGCATAGTTTAAGCAGATGGTGGTCAGATAATCCCAGTTTCCAAGCCGCTTGCCCTGTTCCCAGAACTTATCGGTATCCATGGAGGTCTCTGCGGAGAAGACTGAGTAGGCATGGATGTTCAGGTCCTCAGGCTTGGCATCCAGAAGCAGAACGACAGAGAAGCAGGAAACGGACATGGGCATGGCGTTGGCATACTTCCGGGCTTCTGCGGGAACCTCGGACTGGGGTTCAATCATTTTGCCGTAAACGGTATTGGGATAAGGCGCACTGGCGACGTAATCGCAGTGGATCTCTTCGCCGTGGGCGGTGCGGACACCGTAAACCCGGCCGTTCTTGACCAGGATCTTATCGACATTCTGGCCGAATTCCATCTGAACGCCCAGCTGCATGCAGCGCTCTGCCATGGCAACGGACATCTCGTGAGAGAAGCCGCGGGCCACATAGGAGCCGCCTAGGAGATAATCCGCCATCAGGAAGGAATAGATGGTGAAGGGCAGGGTGGACAGGGGCTGGCCGACATAGATCCAGTAGGCAGCCAGGATCTGCTTGACTTCCTTCTTCATATTGGGACAGATCTTATCGATGACTTCCTTTGCGGAATAGCCGGCGGTCTTGGCCAGAGCCTCGTGATTCTTCAGGGTCTCAAGCTTGGAGATGCTGTGCTCGTTCAGATAGAGAACGGACTCGTAAACCTGCTTGGTGATTTCCAGAAGCTTGTTGACATCGTCGCGGGAACCCGGATACTGGGCCTCGATTTCATCGGCGCAGATCCATGTGCCGTCCGGCCGGCGGCCGGCGTGAAGCTCGATATCGATATGGTCTTCCGGAGATACGAAGACATAGGCCTCCGGTACGCGGAGCCAGTCGATGGCAACCTTCATCTCATCCAGATACTGACGGATGAAAAGCGGATTTTCCGGGCTGCCGATGGACATCATCTCATGAAGGGTTGCCTCGATTTCGATGCCGTCGCGGACAAAGGAAGTTGCAATTCCGCCCGGCAGGTTGTGCCGCTCCAGAACCAGGACATCCTTTCCCTCGGTCGCAAGCTTCATGGCGCAGCTCATGCCGGCCAGGGCGCCGCCGATGACGATGACATCATATTTATCCTTATAAAATGCCATATTTACTCTTTCTAACGATTTTAGAAAGATAGACCATGGCGACAACTGCTGATCCAGCTAACCGTCGGTTCAGCAGAAGCCGCTCTGGTCTATCTTTCTCATCGTGACTTAAAATAAGGCACCGCAGACCGCGATGCCTTATCTGTTGTTGATTTCTCAGATCGGGTGAAAACGAAGCTTACTGATTAGAAGAAACGCTCAACCAGTTCTCTGGAGTACTCAGCGGTCTCGTCCATATCACCGAAGGACATAATCTCGCCTGCATAGAAGGTGTCGTACTTGTCCTGCATAGCCTCGACATCATCGTACCAGCCTGCTGCATAATCCTCGGAGAATACATGAGGGAAGTAGTACCACTTGCCTTCCTTGATGACTTCTTCTGCAGGGTTGTGCATCTGCTTCAGGTCATCCAGAACAACCTTCTTGGTCTTCTCGTAATCAAGCTCAGGGCCGCCCTTGTGCTTACGAAGGGTGTAGGTAACGATCGGCTGATTGATATCGTCTCTCCATCTTCTGTAGTAAACCATCAGATGACCCAGACGCTCCGGTGTCATGTTCTCGAAGATGTAGTAGGAGATCTCCGGATGGTTCTCAGGAGTGGTCAGAACTGCCATGGTGTCATAGCGCTCATAGTCAATCTTGTCGAAATGAGCCTTCTCGTCATCGCGGATATCTGCATAGTCGCCGAAATACTGAAGCGGTGCGGTTACGATCAGCTTGTCATACTCAGTGGTCTCGCCGTTAGCGGTAACGTAAACCTTGCCGTCCTTACGTTCAACCTTCTCAATGGTTGTGTTGAGCTTTGCAGGATTCTTCAGATGAGCATTGAGGCTCTCCCAGATGGACTGAGTTCCGTCCTTCCAGGTCCAGAGGTTGATGTTGACGAAGTTCATGCAGGTCTGGAAATCCAGATACTTGAGAACGTATGCTGCAGGAATCTCATCGAAATAGCCGTAGCCGAAGGAAGTGAAGGGTCCGATCCAGATATCCTGGGTCAGCTCGACGCCGTTCTTCTTGCAGAATTCGTTGAAAGGAAGAGCCAGATCCTTGAGGTTCTCGTTCTCGCCCTCAACCTTGTTACGGCTCGGAGTGCAGTCCCAGCCATCGTAGCGGCCCTGGGCAACTCCGCGGTGTCCGTTGACATCGTAGCCCTTGTACTTGGTCTCAAGAAGACGGCCGAGTTCCTTGACCTGTTTCTTCATCTTCATCAGCTTGGGGATCTGAAGAGGGTTCTTCTTGGGATCGAAGGGATGAATGACATCACCCTTCAGGTTCTTGTAATCACGGTTGAGCTTCGGGCCATCATGAGTGATGCCGCAGAATTCCTCAACGTCGTGTACTGCATAATAGGAAGGAACGCCCATGATAGCGCCCATCTCATAGCGGCGGCCATTGTATTCGGGAGAATGGCACTTACCGCCTACCCAGCCGTTTCTCTCAAGGATGGTGTAGTTGGTGTAACCTTTCTGCTCCAGATACATACCTGCGGAAAGGCCTGCAGGGCCGGCACCGATGATACAGATCTTAGTGTTCGGATCGAATTTCATAATAACCTCCATACGTGTAACAATTTAAGAATCTCACATGGCTGCGGTTTCGCTTTGCAATTACGGATTCTTTCTATGTAACGCACTGAAACACACTCTGTCAGACTCGGTCTGCATATCCTGTCTTGGAATTTCATTTGCAGATTCTGTCTGATGAACCGTCAGCCGGTTTATTAATAGAAGAAACCGTAATGCTATCTGCCATGGAAGAGAATATTCGAGAGATTGTTTTCCCCTAGAAATGACTCCCCCAAGGACTTGATGGAAACCGAAATACGCCATGTCAGTTCCAAAAGATCATTATAATTTTAACATCTGACGTATACTTCGTAAACAAATAAAGGACAGTCGATTTTCACGAAAATAATCGTTAAAAATTTGACAAAATGACGAATGACAGTTGCCTGTACACATGGTATAGTTATAGAGGATATATTTATTTGACCGAATACGGACGGATGCGGATCCTCTTTCCTATCCGTCTTTATTTATGTCATTTGAAAGCTGTCCGATGATATGATCCGAAGACATCGTCTGATGAGAGACGAGCCTGCAGGGGCTGATTCGGAAATATCATTATTGATGCTGATTGGAGATTTGTATGGATCCATTCACTGGCTTTGATGGGAGACTTGTATGAAACAATTCTTCACAACATTTGAAGAGCTTCTGGATCATCTGGCAGAGACTTATCCGGACCGGATCGCCATCCGCTTTTCGCCGGATCAGCCGGATTCTGTCCTGACCTACGGAGATCTACAGAAGGAAGTGGCTCGGAGGAAGGAAATCTTTTCGAATCTTTCCTCTTCCATCCGAATGGAGGGAGCCGATAAGAATCCGGATCTGTCAAACGCCGCTCTGGTCGAACCCGGAGCAACGGTCCTTCTGACCGGAAAGACGGATCTGAACTGGATCCTGAATCTTCTGGGTGCTCTCACGGCCGGCTGCATGGCGGTCCTGTCGGATCCCTTGTGGAAGGCCGACAGGGTCAGGAGAGACTGGGAGAAGACGCGCGGACCCTTCTACCCCGGCGCCCTTCTTTTCTATACGTCCGGAACGACCGACAAGGGAAAGGCTGTCGTTCTGACCCAGGAGACCCTCCTTCGGGCCGCCTGGAACGGCCAGACCATGCTGCCCTGCCAGAAGGAGGACCGGCTTTTTTCCGTCCTGCCTCTGAACCATGTCTTCGGCTTCGTCTGCGCTTTCCTCTGGCCCCTGACCCAGGGCGCAGAGATCGACCTCGGGACCGGCCTTCGCGGTCTTATGACTGATCCGCTGAAATATAGACCAAGCATTCTGACCTGTGTTCCGACTTTACTTGGCCTTTTCCTGAAGGCCAATGTCCTGAATCCGGAGCTTCGGGTCATTCTGGTCGGCGCCGGGCCTTGCAATGAGAAGCTGATCCAGGCGGTTCTTGCCAAGGGCATCCATCTCCGCTTCGGCTATGGCCTGACCGAGACCTCGAGCGGTGTTGCCATCAGTATGGATGACAGCGATCCTTATGGCTTTGTTCCCTGCCCGGATACTTCCTTCCGGATCACTGAGGAGGGAGAGCTCCTCTTGAAGACTCCCTGCATGATGCAGGGATACTACAATCTTCCGGAGAAAACAGCCGAGAAGCTGGTGGACGGAGAATTCCACACCGGCGATCTGGCAAAGGTCGATGAAAATGGTAACATTCATATCCTTGGCCGGCTCAAGGATGTCATTGTCATGCCAAACGGGGAGAAGATCTTCTGCCCAGAGGCAGAGGATGTCCTGCAGAAGGCCATGGGTGATTCGGTTGAACTTGCTCTCCTTCTGGTCGATGACCAGCTGACACTTGCTGTCCGTGAGAAGATGCAGGAGAAGAAGGAAGCTGCTGCAGAGCACTTTGAAGAGAAAAGGGAAGCAATCTCCGAGAAGAGACAGGAAAGAAGAGCGGCTGCCGCCGAGCACTTCGAAGAAAGAAAAGAAGCTGCAAAAGAGCATCTGCAGGAACAGAAGGCCAGGGTAGCCGAGAAGATAGCCAAGAAGCGGGAAAGCCGGGAGGCCCGGAGGACGAGTCCGGAAGAGGCCGTCGATGACTGGAATGCCAATGAAGGTCTGGGCCGGAAGATCCGAAAGGTCATCTATGTACAGGAGGACTTCCCGAGAACGGCGACCGGCAAGCTTCAGCGCTACCGCCTGCAGCAGCTGGTGGAAGAGATGAAGGCAGCACGAGGAAAATAACAGAATGGGTATGATCAGAAATAAGGATCAAATCCATGAATCACAGGAAAAGCGAAAAAACGTGGGAAAGCCTGGAATAACAAAGACTGCCCATAAGGAAAATGAAAGAAAGCAAGTACTTACAAGGAGCAAAAAATGGGAGAGGTAAAGACAAATTATACAGATGAAGAAATTTTCAACAAGCTGAAGGAAATCCTGGAGATCTGCTGCCCGGATCTGGATATCAGCACTGTGACGCCGGATTCAGTCATCAACCGGGATCTGGGCATTGATTCCATGAACTTCGTCATGATCATGGTGAAAGTAGAAGCTGCTTTCGATATCCATGTAGAGGATGAAGAGTGGGACAGCCTGCATACCGCTCAGGATGTCATTGACAAGGTCAAGGAAGAACTGGCCAAGAAGGGCTGATGGAATACCGGCTGCATTAAGGCTCGGGAATGTCATGAAGAATAAAGCAGGTTCGAAAAGATTGAAATCTACAATAAATAATATATATACTACGGATGTAAAGGTTCTGGCTTCTGATGTCGACCGCTATCGGCATCTTCGCATGAGCCGGATTTTCCAGCTCCTTCAGGAACTGTCCATCGCCCATACCGAGGCTCTGGGCTATCCGAGAGAGACTACCCTGGATAAGGGTATGCTCTGGGTGATCTCCCGTATGAAGGTGGAACTGACCCGTCCCATATCCTATGACGAGCATATTACTCTGACTTCGGCGCCTGAGAAGATGCTTCATATGATCTACCCCAGACGCTATCAGATTCTGGACTCTGATGGAAAAGTCATCGGACGGGCGGTCGCACTCTGGATGCTGATCGATGCTGTGAACCGCAGATTCTGTATGCCGGGAACAACTCATGTGATCATTGACGGACCGGACAAGCCGGGGGATGAGACCTATCCGGAGGGCCTGAAATCTTTTACGCCCACCAGAGAAACAACCCGCCGGGTGACCTACAGTGAGCTGGATTTAAACGGCCATGTGAATAATACCCGCTATCTCAATTGGATCGACGACCTCCTGCCGGACCAAGTCCATCAGAAGGGTTCCATCCAGTCTGTCCAGCTGAATTTCCAGAAGGAAATCCAGGCGGATACGGAGGTACGTCTGACTGATAGAATTGAAAATGGTAAGTTTTCCGTCGAAGGTCTGCTCCCGGATGGAAGCATTTCCTTTCAGGCAGAGGGAAGCTTATTTTCATAAATGTAAAGAAGTTTACAGAGAGTAATTGGCAATGGACATCGGAATTAGAGATTTTGCTCGAAATCGATGTTCAAAATCAAGAAAATCTGGAAAGCAAACATCGGAATTAGAGATTTTGCTCGAAATCGATGTCTATAATCAATAAAATCTGGAAAGCAAACATCGGGATTCAAGATTTTCCTTAAAATCGATGTTAAAAATCCCGGAAATCTGGTAATCCAACATCGGAATCCAAGTTTTTTCTTAAAATCGATGTTAAAATCAGATGAAAAGAGGGACTGCTGCAATTCCATTTTTTAATGGGATTGCGGCAGCCCCTCTTTTTTCAAATCAGACGGCAGGGTCTATATTTCTTAATATGATAATTCTCATCTAATCTTCAGGATGATTCTCATGTGATCTCACATGAGTCCATGTATCATGAATGTGCCTGTCTGCAGTTTGCCATGGCTTTCTTTGCCATCTGAAGACGATGCTCTCTGTGCTTCTTCTTTGCAATAAAGGTCTCGGTCCAGATCTCCGGTGTGAAGAGGATCAGCATGGGGAAGAGCTCCAGACGGCCGGCCAGCATGTCAAAGGAGAGAACCAGCTTGGACAGGTTGGACATGGAGTGGAAGTTTCCGGCGGGTCCGACGACGCCGAGGCCGGGTCCGATATTGTTGAAGGTTGCGGCTACCGCTGTAAAGCTGGTGATCAGATCCTTTCCATCGAAGCAGATGATAAAGAGTGAGATAACGAAGATCATGAAGTAGGTGACGAAGTAGACGTTGGTGGAACGGATCACATCGTGCTCCACGGTTTCGCCGTCCATCTTGATCTTCTTGACACTCTTGGGATGGATGTAGGAGACGATCTCCTTGATGAAGGTCTTGAAGAGGATAACTACCCGGGAAACCTTCAGGCCGCCGCCGGTGGATCCGGCGCAGGCACCGATAAACATCAGAGTGACCAGGATCATCTTCGAGACGCTGTCCCATTTGTTGAAGTTGACCGAGGAGAAACCGGTTGTCGTTATGATACTTGCAACCTGGAAGAAGGCCTGACGAAGGGCCCGCTCTATATTTCCCACATGGCTTAAGATCCGGCTGAAGATGGTCAGGGTCGAGAAGAGGATGATGATAAAGTACCAGCGGACCTCCTCCATGGCCAGGGACTTCTTCGGCTGCTTATGGAGCAGGAAATAGTAGAAGTTGAAATTGACACCGAAAAGCATACAGAAGACACCGATGATCCACTGCTGGGCGATGGTGTAGCTTGCGGCACTGTCGTTCCGGACACCGAAACCACCGGTGCCGGCGGAGCCGAAGGTCATGCAGAGGGTGTCAAAGACAGGCATCTTTGTGCAGAGGAGCAGAGCAATCTGCAGAAGTGTCATACCGATATAGATCAGATAGAGAATCTGTGCCGAGGACTTGATCCTCGGAACCAGCTTTCCGACCGAGGGACCGGGAGACTCCGCTTTCATGAGGTTGATATTGGAGCCTCCGGTCAGGGGAATGATGGCAAGAAGGAAGACCAGAACGCCCATACCGCCGGTCCAGTGGGTAAAGCTCCGCCAGATCAGGGAGGTATGAGAAACTGCTTCGACATCAGTCAATATGCTGGATCCGGTGGTTGTGAAACCGGAAACCGTTTCGAAGAAGGCATCGAAGAAGGAAGGAATTTCCTTTGTGATCATAAAAGGAAAGCAGCCGAAAACCGACATAACAATCCAGGACAGGGCTGTTGTGACACAGCCCTCCTTCAGATAGAAAAGGCTGCTCTTGGGCTTCTTCAGACTGAGAAGAGTACCCAGGAAAAAGCAGACCAGAGCAACAATGACATATGCCCAGCCCTGAGATTCCTGATAAATCAGAGCAGTCACGATCGGAAGCGTCATAAGAAGACTTTCAATCCGAAGAACATATCCTAATACATAGCGAACAATCGCTGTATTCATAAAACAAACCTCTATTCTTATTCAGCCAGAATATCGTCCAGATCATTAAAGCCGGTATGGGTGGTTACAACCATAACCGTATCTCCGATCTGAATCTGATCCGAGCCGCTCGGCAGAATGATCTCGCCGCTGCGGTTGATGAAGGCAATCATCAGAGAATCCTTGAGCTTCAGTGCAGAAAGCGGAGCCTGGGTGGCCCTGGATTCGGAGTCTACACGGAACTCAATGGCCTCGACCTTATGGTCATACATATGGTAGAGAGTCTCGATATTGGAGCTGTTGGATGCACGTTTCGCACGGGCATAGGCAATAATGGCTTCCGAGGTGACATAGCGCGGGTAGATAATGGATCCCAGATCCAGGTCGTTGATGACATCGTGGAAGTTGGAGCGGTTGACCTTGGTGATGACCTTGGTATCGCTGACCTTCCGGGCGAAGAGAGTCAGAAGGATATTCTGCTCATCGATTCCGGTCAGAGAAACAAAGGAATCAACGGATTCAATGCCCTCTTCCTTTAAGAGCTCCTCATCGGTTCCGTCGCCGTTAATGATGACGGCCTCCGGAAGAACCTCGGAAAGGCGTTCGCAGCGGGAGGGATCCTTCTCGATGATCTTGACGCTGATTCCCATGTGGATCAGCTGCTTGGCCAGATAATAGGTGCTCTTGCCGCCGCCGATGATCATGCAGTCCTTGACGGTTGCGTTCTTGATATTCAGAGCCTTCAGGAAGGATCTCCGGTCTCTTCTGGGAAGAACGAAGGATACGATATCGCCGGCCTGAATACGGAAATTACCATTGGGGATGGTGACATTCATATTCCGCTCGACTGCGGTCACCAGAAGCTTTGTCTTTCCGGGACGGGACTGGGCAAATTCAGCCAGGGTCACACCGTCCAGAATGCTGTTCTGGGGAATCCGGTACTTGACCAGCTCCGCCTGTCCGTGGGCAAAGGAGTTGACATCCAGGGCGCTGGGCAGATAGAAGAGCCGGGCCATCTCACGGGCGGACTCCAGTTCGGGGTTGATGATCATGGACAGATCCAGCTTGTCACGGAGATAGCTGATCTCGCCGCTGTAGTCAGGGTCACGGACTCTGGCGATAACCGAGCAGTTGCCGTTTCTCTTGGCAACCGTGCAGGTCAGAAGATTCAGCTCATCCGAATCGGTGACCGCGATCAGAAGATCGGCGTCTACGACATCGGCCTGGGTCTGCGCTGCATAGGTTGCTCCGTTGCCAACGATTCCCATGACATCATACATATTGGTCAGATTCTCGACCTTGGCGGCATCCTTGTCGATGATGGTGATCTCGTTTCCCTCCTGGGAAAGCTGCTCGACCAGGGTCCGGCCGACTTTGCCGGCACCGACGATGATGACCTTCAATGGTGGTTTGTCATGGTTCTTGCTGATTCCAAACATGGTAATAATCCCTCCCGGGGAATCATAATAATAAGATTAATATAGTAAATATAGACCAGAAGACCGTAGAATTCCCGGCCACGGCAGAAGCCGGGGCCTGGAATTCGTACGGCTGAAAATGCGGCAGGTAAAGCCGCATGATTTTTCTTATATAAAAGTAAATTCAAATTAGAAACCGTGCTCGCGGAGGATACGGATGCAGTCCGCAAGATGGGAGGCCAGGCTGACCCGCCCGGATTCCTCTTCTATGGTAATGTCCGCGTAGGCTTCATAGAGCTTTGTCCGCTCGTCATAGAGATCCTTTAAGGTCTGATCCGGTCTGTGGACCACGCCGCGGGCATCCAGATCGCCGATCCGGCGCTTGCATTCTTCATAGGAGACCTTGAGGTAGACAACCGTTCCGATCTCCTTCAGATGACGCATGGCATCCTTTCCGTAGACGACCGATCCTCCGGTCGCTACGATGGAATGGTCTACATTTAACCCGGCATTCACCTCGTTCTCGATCCGGTTGAAGCCGTCGATTCCGTGATCGCGGATCAGCTCGGACAGAAGGTGGCCGGTCTTCTCCTGAATGACAAGGTCACTGTCGATAAAACGATAGTTCAGAGCCTTGGCAAGGAGGACACCGAGCGTGCTCTTGCCGCACGCCGGCATACCGATCAGAACAATATTGTTGGTTTTGGCTGCCTTATTCGTTTCCAATATCTGATCTCCTGATGTCCTGATTTACTTGGTTCCGAAGATACGGTCGCCGGCATCGCCGAGACCCGGGCAGATATAGGCGTTCTCGTTCAGCTCGCGGTCCAGCTGGCCTACATAGAACTGAACGTCCGGATGATCCTGGGAGATCTTCTTTAAGCCCTCGGGAGCGGCAATGATGCACATGAACTTGATCTTCTTTCCGCCGTGCTTCTTGATCTGGGTGATGGCGTCGGAACCGGATCCGCCGGTTGCCAGCATGGGATCTACGACCAGAATGGTACGAAGTTCGATGGGGTTGGGAAGTTTGCAGTAATACTCATGGGGTTCATGGGTTTCGGGATCACGGTACATGCCGATATGGCCTACCTTTGCCGTCGGAACCAGGTGAAGAACGCCGTCTACCATGCCGAGTCCGGCACGTAAGATCGGAACAACGGCAAGCTTCTTTCCTGCCAGGACCGGTGTCATGCACTTTTCAATCGGGGTCTCAACCTCGATTTCCTTGGTCGGAAGATCACGAAGCGCTTCGTAGCCCTCGAGCATGGCGATCTCGCTGACCAGAGCACGGAACTCGTTGGTACCGGTGTTCTTATCACGCAGCATGGAAATCTTATGCTTGATCAGGGGATGGTCAAGAATATGTACGTTTTCTCCAAAATCCATAATTAACCCTCTTTCTATCGAGTCCCGAAGAACCCCACACTAAATAATCACCGATATTGTAGACAAAGGCCCTGTAGAAGTCAATAAGGCCAGCCCCGAAGGGTTGGCCTTATCGCGATACAAGATTTTTCTTTTTGCTTCTGCCTGCACCTTGTCGGGACAGGCAGGGATACGGTTCTCTCTTTTTGTGGAGGAAACTGCTTTAGTCTTCCCGCTTCAGCTCAGCTACATCTTCCTCGTTGAAGTCGTAGTCCTTGTTGGGAAGGATGGCATTCAGAACGATACCGAAAATGGAGGCCAGAGCCAGGGAAGTCAGGGTGATGGTCACCTTGCCGATGGTGAAGGTGAGACCGTCGGAGAAACCAAGACCGGTGACAAGAATGACTGCGGCAACGATCAGGTTACGGGAGTTCTTGAAGTCCACCTGGTTCTCAACAACATTCCGGACACCGATGGCGGAAATCATTCCGTAAAGGATGAAGGAGATACCGCCGATGATGGAAGCCGGCATGGTTCCGATGAATTCAGCGAATTTCGGGAAGAAGGAAAGGATAACAGCATAGACAGCTGCAATCCGGATGACCCGAGGATCATGAACCTTGGAAAGCTCAAGGACACCGGTGTTCTCGCCATAGGTGGTGTTGGCAGGACCGCCGATGAATCCGGCCATTGCAGTTGCAAGACCGTCGCCGAGAAGAGTACGGTTCAGACCGGGATCTGTGATGAAGTCCTTGCCGCAGGTTGCGGAAATAGCGGAGATATCACCGATATGCTCCATCATGGTTGCGATGGCGATCGGAGCCATAACGAAGATGGCGGTCGGATCGAACTTGCAGATCTGGAAAGGCTGGAAGCTTACAATGGAAGCCTTTGCAATCTCACCGAATTCGATGATGGAGGAACCATCTGCATTGGTCATGCCGCAGAGCTGGAAGATGACGGCGCATACATAGGAGATCACAACGCCCATGAGAATGGGGATGATCTTGAACATGCCCTTGCCCCAGACATTGAAGATAATGACAGTTGCCAGAGCGATGATGGCCAGAATCCAGTTGGTCTTGGCATTGCTGATAGCGGAAGGTGCCAAAGACAGGCCGATACAGATAATAATGGGCCCGGTAACAACCGGAGGAAGGTATCTCATAACCTTCTTGACTCCGACCAGCTTGATGACAAGGGCCAGTACCAGGTAGAGAAGACCGGCGACAACGACACCGCCGCAGGCATAGGGAAGCTTCTCACCCATGGTCATATTTTTGTAGATTCCGGTGTGGAGATTTGCGACTGTGGCGAAACCGCCGAGAAATGCGAACGACGAACCCAGGAAGGCGGGAACCTTACCCTTGGTCAGGAGATGAAAAAGAAGGGTGCCTGCACCTGCGCAGAAGAGGGTTACCTGGATATTCAGGCCCTCACCCTTGAAATAGTTGTCGACCAGGATCGGAACGAGGATTGTGGCTCCGAACATGGCGAACATGTGCTGAAGGCCTAGAAGAAGCATCTTCGGATAGCCTAGAACACGGGCATCATCGATTACGTTTTTGTTCATAATACTCTCCCATCTTGCTAATAGATTGAACAGGTCATGATTTGTCGAACTTTGACTGGAGGCAGGCAGATTCCTATGACATGCTGGACATCGTCCGGAGAAAACTACACAGAGTTCAGATCATAATTCCTCAAACCATAACTGGAGATAGTATACACGAACCATATAGAAAATGAAATGTAGACCGGGCGAATTCAGAAATTTCCGAATAAAGTAAAGTGGCTGAGAAATCGAAGGCCCGGTCAGAGAAACGGAGGGACGGAAGCAGGGATAAAATTACTGGAGCCGGGAAGCGGCGCCAAGCCGGTCTTGTGAAAAAAACGCCCTATGTTTATAATAAGGTCAGTCAAAAACTGACAGCAATTTTACTAGAAAGCAGGGAATCATGCAGCAGGAGAAAGTCATCGTCATAGACTTCGGCGGCCAGTACAATCAGCTGGTGGCGCGCCGGGTCCGCGAAAATAATGTTTACTGCGAGATCTATTCTTATCGGACTCCCCTCGATGAGATCCGGAAGATGAAGCCCCGGGGAATCATTCTGACCGGCGGCCCCAACAGTGTCTTTGAAGAAGGCAGCGCGACCGCTCCGAAGGAACTTTTCGAACTCGGCATTCCGGTGCTCGGCCTCTGCTACGGCGCCCAGCTCATGATGCATGTGCTCGGGGGAAAGGTAGACCACGCCCCGGAGCGCGAATACGGGAAGACAGAAATCACCGTAGATGACAAGGAAAGCCCGCTTTTTGCTGGCGTTCCGGAAAAATCCATCGTCTGGATGAGCCACAACGATTATATCAGTAAGGCTGCACCCGGCTTCCATGTCACAGCACATACCAAAAACTGCCCGGTGGCAGCGGCAGAAAATCCGGAAGAAAAGCTCTACGCCTTCCAGTTCCATCCCGAAGTGCTTCACAGCCAGTTTGGAAAGGAAATGCTGAAGAACTTCGTATTAAAGGTGTGCGGCTGCTCCGGCGACTGGAAGATGGAAGACTTCGCAGAACGGACTATTAAGGAGCTTCGTGAGAAGATCGGAGACGGCAAGGTTCTCCTGGCCCTTTCCGGCGGCGTCGATTCCTCTGTTGCAGCTGGCCTTCTTTCCCGTGCCATCGGAAAACAGCTGACCTGTGTATTCGTAGATCACGGCCTTCTTCGTAAGGACGAGGGCGACCAGGTTGAGGCAGTCTTCGGCGAAGGCGGTCAGTTCGATCTGAACTTTATCCGGGTCAATGCCCAGGAACGTTATTATAAGAAGCTTGCCGGTGTGACAGAGCCGGAGAAAAAGCGGAAGATCATCGGTGAGGAATTCATCCGTGTCTTCGAGGAAGAAGCAAAGAAGATCGGCTGTGTCGATTATCTGGCACAAGGCACCATTTATCCGGATGTCGTAGAATCCGGCCTTGGCGGAGAGTCCGCAACCATTAAGTCCCATCACAATGTTGGCGGTCTGCCGGAGCATGTGGACTTTAAGGAGATTATCGAGCCGTTAAGAAACCTCTTCAAGGATGAGGTCCGCCGGGTTGGACTGCATCTGGGTATTCCTGAAGAACTCGTTATGCGTCAGCCCTTCCCGGGACCCGGACTTGGTATCCGAATCATCGGCGAGGTTACTGCTGAGAAGGTCAAGATCGTACAGGATGCAGACGCCATCTTTCGTGAGGAGATGAAGAAGGCAGGCCTGAACAAGACCGCCGGCCAGTACTTCGCAGCCCTGACCAATATGCGGTCGGTCGGCGTCATGGGAGACGAGCGGACCTACGACTACGCTATCGCTCTCCGTGCCGTCAACACCGTAGACTTCATGACCGCAGATATTGTCGAGATCCCCTACGAGGTCTTAAAGACCGTCACAAGCCGGATCATCAACGAAGTCAGCCACGTCAACCGGGTACTCTATGATATTACGAGTAAGCCGCCTGGAACGATTGAGATGGAATAATATCTCACCTCTTAAAAAGCCTTATTTCATGCGGGTTTCAAGCAAAAATGTTTAGGCTGTGGCAACGTTTTGGCAACAGTATCTGACATCTGAATCATTCTAAAAGAGTAGCGCTGTCTGATTTACATCGTGTAAGTCAGGCAGCGCTATTTTTCTGTTCTTCTTATTTATCCTTTTTCCGGTTTATGTAATGTGGGTAGTTCAGCTTCCAGTTGATGTAGTCATCGGGCGAAGCGGAATCCTTCTGGTCCTGTTTCCAGGCTTCATACCAGTGCTGCATCATATCGAACAGCTCCGGATAGTCCTTGCGGTGCCGGTCAAGCCGGATGCAGAGTTCTCCGTCGATCTCATCTATGTGCATCCCGTAGGTGTCTTCAAGATCGAACAGGGTGTACATGAGCCCAATGTAGGTTCCGTAATCCACGGAAGAAATGGCATGCGGATTGACATGCAGCACCTCGGCGATCTGCCGGATCAGATCCTCTTTGGGCTTTCTGGTTCCTGATTCATACTGGGCGATACGCACATCGGCGGATCGTTCCGGAAAACCCAGCGCGATGCCCAGCTCCTTTTGTGTCAGACCACGCTGCATCCGCACGCGCCTGATCCGTTCACCTATTGTCATAAGCGGCTCCTTGTGAGTGAAATTAAACATAAAAGCTAAAGACAGTATACAGCGGAGAAAGGAGGGCATCAAGATGAATTAAACAAAAAAGTTTATAAAATTTCCAGTCAGACTACTTGACTTATACATATATGCTTAGTAAAATCAGAACACAAACAAATATGTTTAGTGAATAAAGGAGGGATGAAGATGGATACCATCATGATGACTGCATCGGAAGTTGCGGAGGCAATGGGAGTTTCCAAAGCCTATGCCTACAAGGTAATCCAACGGCTGAACAAGGAACTGCAGGCCAAGGGTTATCTGACGGTGGCGGGCAAGGTCAATCGGAAATTTTTTATGCGGAAAGTCAATTATCAGGACGAAGACAGAAGGGAGCGGTAAATGTCAGTTTACAGAGACGGTAAGACCGGTACATGGCGGGTGATCTATCGTTATACGGATTACACCGGCGAACGGAAACAGACCCAGAAGCGCGGGTTCCAGACGAGGCGAGAGGCTGTAGCCTGGGAGCACGAACAGATCATCAAAACGACAGCTTCCCTTGATATGACCTTTGGCAGTTTCTATGAGTGTTACGCTGCGGACATCCGTCCAAGGCTTAAGGAGAACACCTGGAACACGAAGGAACATATCATTCGCACCAAGATTCTTCCTTACTTCCAGAATCGGAAGATGATCGAGATCAAGTCAAGGGATATTGTGGCATGGCAGAATGAGCTGCTGACCTGCACGGATAAAACCGGAAAACCTTTTTCTCAGACTTACCTGAAAACGATCCACAATCAGCTGAGCGCTATTTTTAATCATGCGATGAAGTTTTATGGACTCAGAGCCAACCCGGCGCGGCAGGCAGGAAATATGGGAAAGGAAGAACGGAAGGAAATGCTCTTCTGGACGCAGGAGGAGTACCGGAAGTTCGCGGATGTCATGATGGACAAGCCGCAATCCTATTACGCCTTTGAGATGCTTTACTGGTGCGGCATCCGCGAGGGAGAGCTTCTGGCGCTGACACCGGCAGACTTCGATTTTTCCGCCGGGACAGTGACGATCAATAAGTCCTATCAGAGGATCCGAGGCCGGGACGTGATCACAGACCCGAAGACACCCAAGAGCAATCGAACCATTCAGATGCCGGACTTTCTGACAGAGGAGATGCGGGAATATCTGAATCTGCTGTATGGGATTGAGGAGAGTGATCGGATGTTCACGGTGACCAAGAGCTATCTTCACCACGAGATGGATCGCGGCGCGAAGGAAGCGAAGGTCAAGCGAATCCGCATCCATGATCTTCGGCACAGCCACATCAGTCTCCTGATTGAGATGGGATTCTCTGCGGTTGCAATCGCAGATCGTGTCGGGCATGAG
>JAQYBF010000002.1 GCA_029338875.1 Lachnospiraceae bacterium | reverse complement strand
ACTGAAGAGTAATGGAACGGGATTAGAAATTACCTTCAAAATCGTTCCATGAAATCCGTAAAACTGAAGAGTAATGGAACGGAATTAGAAATTACCTTCAAAATCGTTCCATGACACCCGAAATCCTGGTCAAAATGGATCGATATCCGGGATTTCCTATATAATCGTTCCATGAAATCAAGCCAGAGAAAAAAGATAAAAACCAAAATTCTATTGAAATTGATACTGAAATTCGAGAGAATAGAAATACAAATCGAAATCCCCCCGAAATCGATGTTAGGACATAATCAAATCAAGCAGACATTGAAAATCCTAGAAAATTCTAGTTTTTTTTAACATCGATGTCTCTGTACTTCCAAACTAACAGATTAACGTATTCAAATTAACAAGCTCAAATGCCACAGAAAGTGGCTCGATTCACACAGTCAAATGAATCATATTTCGGGAGGAAAAACTCATGAAGCAATACTCATTAACCCCGACCTGCCTCTATGATGAAGCCAGGCGGAGAAAAAAGGAACTGGAAGGCGTTTATTCCGCAGTTAAGCAAAGAGTTTCCAAGTATCCAGCAGGAAGAATACATGTTTGGAAGAGCAGTGGATGGCTGAAGTATTATCTCAGGACTGACTCGGCAGATAAAACCGGGCAATATATATCAAAGAGGCAAGAGAGCAAAATCCGGCTTTATCTGCAGAAAAAATATGATCAAGATATTTTGAATGCGCTTTCCAATGAGATCGTCGAACTAGACCGATTCCTTACGAGAGCGGATAAGGGAGATATTCATATACAGGAAATATATACCAAAGCGCCAGAAGAAATCAGAAAGTTTCTCTGTCCAATTGATATGAGCAATGCGGATTTCCAGGAAAAATGGATGAGCATCCCCTATGAGGGGAAGAAAATTCCCGATAACATACCACAGTACTTTACGGAAAAGGGAGAGCAGGTTCGGTCGAAATCTGAGCTGAATATAGCCAATGCACTTTTTCGGCATGGAATCCCATACAAGTATGAATGTCCGCTCCGGCTTTCTGATGGGAATACAATTTATCCGGATTTCACCTTATTTGATGTACGCCGGAGGAAGGAATTGTACTGGGAGCATCGCGGAATGATGGATGATCGGATGTATGCATCGCATGCAGTTCAGCGGACAAAGAGTTATCAGAAATCAGGAATATTCCCTGGTGACAGACTGATTTTCACAGAGGAGACATCAGGCAGCCCGCTTGGTACAGATGAAATCGAATCTGTAATCAGACATTATTTTACGGAGATTCCGAAGTGACCTCACCTCATTCATTCGCCTCCGCAATGAACAGATGATCCTGATTCATATTCTCCGCCGACAGGAAATAGGTGTCCCTCATTTCACCTGTCGTCACATTTCCTCCGCTATACTTATTCCCGCAGTCCCAGGTCACATCCATGGGATACCAGACCCCGTCAATCTGAACCAGATTCCAGGCATGATTGACCCTGTGGATGGTATTGCCCTGTGGACTGTTGACTCCGATCCCGTTGGCCTTGAGACAGGGAATCCCCAAGGCGTTCAGAATGTCAGCCGTCCACCGGGCATAGTTCTCGCAGATGCCCCGCCGGCTCTGCCAGGAAGTCACGTCATCATCGACGAAATTCGCCTGGGTCGGCGACGCCGCCAGGTCCTCATCATAGGAGAAATTCTGGCAGATATAATCATGGACCGCCCGGACCTTGTCGGTGGTCGAACCGTCGCTGGCGCCTGCCGCGGCCAGAATCTGATCCCCGACCTCCTGGAAATAATCCTGCGACTCGGCCCGCTTGGCATCCGGATCGGTCGGCAGCCCCTGATTGGCATTCGAGAAGTCCATGAACTGGTAGCCCTGGCTGGTCTGGATGATGGGCGGAACGGTGATGAGCTCGCTTGCCCCGGAAATATAGACCAGATACTGATTCATCAGGATGCCGGAGTCGGAGAGAGGCATGGCATTGTGCCCCTCACCTACCGTGATGGTCCCGTTGACCGCTTCGGAAGACGTATGAATCTCCGCCTTGGCAGCCGCCTGAGAGGATCCGCTCACAGATGTAACCGTAAGCGTATTCCCGGACAGGGCGAGAGTGGCTTCCCCGGAAGAACCGGAAGACGCTTTCACAGTCGTCTCCGTCTTCCCGCTCAGATAATTGGTCAGGTCATAGTCCGTCTGCATGACCTGGTTTCTCGTGGCGCTCTTCTCCAGCACAAGCTGGCCCAGAGAAGACAGAGATTCCACCGTGTCCCTGGTATTCTTATCCACAAAAAGCTTCTCGGTCAGGCTGGTCCCCGTCTTACTGAGAAGCGTCTGGACGTTCGCCGGCAGAATGGCATAGATCTGCCGCGAAAAATTCGCCAGGCTCCCGTAATGTCCCCGGATCAGAAGGACCAGGGCCAGGATGACCAGGATCGGTGTTAGAATGTGATGCTTTTTTCTTCTCATTCATATCCCTTTCTTTTTATAGGTCAGTATTATATCATAAAACCCAGGTCCGCTAAGTCAGAATCGATCACCAGCCTGTCGGCTGAAATATAGACCGAACCCGTCGCAGCGCCTGACCGCATCCGTTGCAACGCCCCGCATTTTACAAAATTCTAAAAAAACAGTTGACACTAACCGGTGCTTTTAGTATTATAGATTTCGGCTGTTGATTCAAAACATTTACAGCACATGGAATCTTAGCTCAGCTGGGAGAGCATCTGCCTTACAAGCAGAGGGTCATAGGTTCGAGCCCTATAGGTTCCACTGGTCAAGATTCGTCATTCCATGACAAATCTTGACATTTGGCGAAGTAGCTCAGCTGGCTAGAGCACGCGGTTCATACCCGCGGTGTCGAGAGTTCAAGTCTCCCCTTCGCTACTCGCAGATTTATCTGCACTGGATATTGAAAATTCAATACTCCAAATCAAAAATGGGATCTTAGCTCAGCTGGGAGAGCATCTGCCTTACAAGCAGAGGGTCATAGGTTCGAGCCCTATAGGTCCCATTCTTTATGTTCAGGATAGATAAGCACTGCAGCTTTGAACTGAGAAGTTCATAAGCCCTAGGGCAGTAGAGCTCTGCAGCATCTATTTCAGAGATGCCTCTGCATCTGCAATCTTATCCGACATAGAGAATCATATGGCGAAGTAGCTCAGCTGGCTAGAGCACGCGGTTCATACCCGCGGTGTCGAGAGTTCAAGTCTCCCCTTCGCTACGCAAGACATCATTCCGGAAGGGTGGTGTCTTTTTTTTATTACCAAAAGATGCTAATATATAAAAATAGTAAGACCAGGTTTTGATATAGGAAATTTTCTTCAAAAAACCCATATTCTGGCCATGAAGATTTCTCGCCCGCAAGCCGGAATTACCGGCCGACAGCCGGCGAACCCTAACAATATTGAACCCTAACAATAATCTATAACGACATAATAGATACTGCCTTATCAAAATAAAGGAATCAGAGGAAACCATATGAAGAACAAGAGATTAGGCGAGATGCTGATGGACGCCGGCATCCTCCGTCAGGATGAGCTGGACCGTGCACTCCAGGACCAGAAGGCCACCGGCAAGCGGCTGGGCCAGGTCCTGATCGATAACCACTACATCACAGAAGAGGATCTGGTCACGACACTGAAGAACCAGCTCGGTATCGAATTCGAGGACCTGAACACCACCGAATTCGATCCGAAAGTCGCAAAGCTGGTCCCCAAGGCCGTCGCAGTCAAGAACCGGGTCGTACCCCTTCGCCTGAACGGCGACAAGCTGGTCCTCGCCATGGAAGACCCCATGAACTTCAACGCGACCGAGGAAGTGCGTAAGATCACCCACCGCCGGATCATTCCGGTCATCGCCTATTCCTCTGCCATCACCCGTGCCCTGACCGCCCTCTACGAGAACGAGGGCGCCAACATCGCCATCCAGCAGATGCAGGAAGAGCGGAATGTCACTCTGGGCGATCTTGCCCAGCAGACCGAGGCCAACGATGCGGACCTCAACGCCCCGACCGTAAAGCTCGTCAATTCCATCCTCGAGCGAGGCGTTGGCGACCGGGCATCCGATATCCATATCGAGCCCCGTTCCGGTAATATGGTCGTCCGCATCCGTGTCGACGGCCAGATGGAAGAGATCCTGACCATCCCCAAGGACCTCCAGAACGCCGTCATTTCCCGACTCAAGGTCATGTCGGACATGAATATCACCGAGCACCGGATTCCCCAGGACGGCCGTGCCGTCTACCGGTCCAATAATGGGGAAAAGGTAGACCTCCGTCTCAGTTCCCTGCCGACGATTTACGGAGAGAAGATCGTCATTCGAATCCTCTGGCGTGATGAAAGCAGACTGAATCGGGAAGGCATCGGTATTACAAAGAAAGATAATGCAAAATTCGACCGAATCCTGAAGAACTCCTCCGGCATGATCCTCATCGTCGGACCTACCGGATCCGGTAAGACCTCGACCCTCTATACCATGATCAATGAACTGAACCGGCCGGAAGTCAACATGATTTCCCTGGAAGACCCGGTCGAGTTCCAGATGGACGGCGTCACTCAGGTCGCTATCAATGAAAAAGTCGGCCTGACCTTCGCCTCGGCCCTTCGTGCCTGCCTGCGGCAGGACCCGGATATCATCTGCGTCGGAGAGATTCGAGACGGCGAGACCGCAGAGATCGCCCTTCGAGCCGCTATGACCGGACACCTGGTTCTGTCCACCATCCATACCGAGGATGCTGTATCAGCAATTGACCGTCTCAAGGACCTGGGAATGGAGCCCTATCTGATCGCCGGATCCCTCCGGGGCATTATTTCCCAGCGCCTGGTCCGTACCATCTGTCCCAACTGCCGGGAAGAAGTCAAGCCGGATCCCTATCTGGCCGACCTTGCGGGAATCAAGCATCCGGAAGCCATGCACTTCTATAAAGGAGCCGGCTGCCCTCAGTGCAACAAGGGCTACCGCGGTCGAATCGGTGTCTTTGAGATCCTGACCATGGATTCCAATATCCGTGAAGCCATCGCATCCGGAGCCAACGGAACCGAGCTTCGGCGGAGAATCACCGCCGCGGGTGACTTTACTTCCATGATGTCCAATGCCGTTGATCTCGTAAACGAAGGAAAGACGACACTCGAAGAAGTCATCCGGACCGTTGCAACGATCGACTAGCCAGACAGAGATCAGGAGTGTTTGCCTGAACAAGAAGGAATGCAGCGATGGATCAGAAGGAAAGATCAATCGCTGTTGATCTGACTTGTAGATAGACGGACTTGCAAGGAAAGTGAGGAGCAGGGAGTAAAATGAAAACCATCGAAGATCTGATCCGGACAGGAAAAGAAGCCGGCGCCAGTGATGTCCATATCGCAGCTAATGTCCCGGTCAAATACCGGATCGACGGCCAGCTGACCAATCTGGACTCGGATATTGTCAGTCCGGAAGAATGTGAGCTTTATGCCAAAGAGCTTGCCGGAAAGAATTATCCCAAGATTCAGGAAATTGGAGAGTGGGACGGATCCGATACCATCGCAGACGAGCGGATCCGTATCAACCTCTTTCGTGCCTCCGGCTCGGTTTCCCTGGCTCTTCGAATCCTGGCCGACCACATCCCGGCCCTCGACAGCCTGGGCCTTCCGCCGGTTGTCAGTAAATTTTCCAGCTGGGAGAAGGGCATTATCCTTGTCACCGGTGAGACCGGCTCCGGTAAGTCAACGACCCTGGCAGCCATCTTAAACGAAATCAACCACACCAGACGGGAGCACATCATCACTCTCGAGGATCCCATCGAGTATGTCTACCAGCCGGATCTCTGTCTGATCAATCAGAGAGAAATCGGAACCGACACCGAAAGCTATGCCAACGGTCTTCGGGCCATTCTCCGTGAGGATCCCGATGTCATCCTGATCGGCGAGATGCGGGATACGGAAACCATGGAAACCGCCATGACGGCTGCAGAGACCGGCCATCTGGTATTCGCCACACTTCATACCAACTCAGCGGTTGATTCCGTCGACCGTATCGTCGGATCCTTCCCGGCGGACAAGCAGCCCCAGATCCGGATGCAGCTGTCAACGACCCTGAAGGCTGTTCTCTCTCAGCAGCTTCTGGTCCGGAAGGGCGGTAAAGGCCGTGTCTGCGCCTGCGAAGCCATGATCGTAAACCAGGCCATCAAGAACCAGATCCGGGAAGGCAATACGCCCCAGATGCAGTCCTCCCTTCTGTCTTCTGCAGATATCGGAAGCCTGACTATGGACAACTGCCTGATCGATCAGGTCAGAAAACAGCTGATCGAACCGGAGACAGCCGTCAGCGCCGCCTTCGATCCGGACTTTGTTATGCGGAATGTCGGCTATTCCATGAAATCCTCATCGAATGCCATGCCTCAGACTACAGTGAAGAGGAGATTCATATGAAAACCTATCGTTATACCGGCCTGTCCGAGGGCGGAGCGAAGGTCTCAGGCGTCGTTGATGCCTTGGATGAATTCGCCGCCGTCAATCAGATCAAGCCGACCTGTCCCATTATTACGGACATCAAGGAGGTAAAAGAGGTCACAGGCCCCTTTGCCTTCCTCTTTTCGGATATCGGCGGGAAGAAGCTGAATCAGAAGTCCCTGTCTGTCATGTGTAACCAGTTCGCCATCATCCTGTCCTCCGGCGTTCCGGTCGACGATGCCATGCGCCTGGTTTCCACCCAGACCGAGGACAAGGTCTTGAAGAAGATTCTCATGCGTTCGGCCGAAGACATCAGCCACGGCTCCTCCGTCGCCGATGCCTTTGTGAAAAACGGCGCCAATCTTCCCCAGCTTTTCATTGAAACCATCCGGGCCGGAGAAATCTCCGGCACCCTGGTCCATTCCTTCCAGACCATGGCGGAATATTACGAAAAAGCCTATAAGATGCGGCAGAAGATCAAGACGACTATGACTTACCCCATCTTCGTCCTGATCATAGCGGTTGTCGTTCTGATCGTTGTAATCGGCTTCGTTATGCCGACCTTTACCAGGATTTTCGAAAGTCTGAATGCGGATCTTCCGATGCAGACCGTTATCCTCATCAACATCTCCCATTTCTTTGCCAAATGGTGGTGGGTCATCGCGGCAGTCATTGTCGGACTCCTTCTGGTCCTGCATTTCTGGAAGAAATCGGATGCCGGAAAAGAGAAGTGGGCCGTCTTTCTCCTCCATGCGCCGGGCATTGGAAAGATCAATAATCTCCAGGCCTGCACGGAATTTTCGACCACTATGTCGGCCCTCTTAAGCTCCGGCATGAGCGTAGCTGATTCCCTTGAGATTACCTCTAAGTGCATGACAAATGAATACCATAAGAGAAATGTCTTCAGCATGGTCGAACTCATCCGCACCGGTCATACCCTGGGCGAAGTCATGAAGACCAAGGGCTATTTCCCGGATGTCCTGAATGAAATGACGAGCGTTGGCGAAGAGACCGGCGAACTCTCAAAGACCTTGAAAGTCATCGGCGACTACTACAGCAACGAATACGACTACGCGACCAAGCAGGCCCTGGCCCGGCTGGAACCCGCCCTCCTGGTTTTCCTGGCTCTCTTTGCCGGATATATCGTTATCTCCCTCTATCTGCCTATGTTCACCATGTACAACAATATGTAAGGAAGACATGTAGGGAAAACAGGTAATGGGAATAGGATTGAAAACATATAGAAATAAGACCTGCGGAAGAGTAGAAACAACAGGAAAATCTTTGGAATTCAGAGGACAAAAGCCCAGGTTCTGAACCAGTAAAAAAGTCATCAAAAAATTTCAACAAAAGTAGAACTTCCTGTAGAAATTCCTGACAAATCGTATTATTATGTTATTAGGATTTATTATCAACAAGGATTCAAATTTCTGGATCGAAGGAGGAAATTATATGTTTAAACTGATCAAGAAGAGAAACAATAAGAAGGGCTTCACCCTTGCTGAATTGTTGATCGTAGTTGCAATCATCGCCGTGCTGGTGGCGATCTCGATTCCGATCTTCACATCGCAGCTGGAGAAGAGCCGTGATGCAGTTACGCTGTCAAACATCAGAGCTGCCTATGCTGAGGCTCAGACTGCTTATCTGACCGAAAGTAGCGATGGCACTGATGTTGTGTATACAGCTGCCGCAAATGGGAAAAACGCTACAGTTGAAGTTAAAGGTGTTGTTTCCAAGGGAACTCAGGAGGGTTTGAATAACCTTGATCAGCTTCCGTTTGGTGACAAGGTTAAAACTTGGACGGCCAAAGATAGTCTTGGTGGAACCGCAAAGTCTTGGAAACTTACATTCACCTATGATGCAAATGGTGCAATCACAGAGGTCAAAGCAGAGTAAAAAGAATTATTAATGGTTTGTGTATGCCCTCCGGAGCAATCTGGAGGGTTTTGTCATATTAGAACCTAATTACGCGCGTCTGTCCATTGCTCAAAACGACCATAGACTTTTGCGCAGAGTAAGGCCATTTTCCGCAAGATTTGGAACCTACGGGCGTAATTATATTTTTTCCTACAGTGCGGATCATTGGCATATAGAGAAAAGGCATGAGCGGAACGGCTCTTGAGCTCGAAACCGCACGATCTTAGCGTGGATAAATGCGCAGAATAAGGCCATTTTCCGCAGATTTTGATATCTTGGGGCGTAATAAGATTTATTCCCGCGATGACCAGTTTGGATATTTTTAGGGATACACCATCACATGCCGCATGCACAATAGTGCGTAATAAGCCTCGCATTCACGAATTGGCGGTATAATAGAACGAAAGCCTGCTAAGTAAAAGTCAAGGGTAAATTTAAAAAAAGAGGAAAAATAAAAATGCGTATAAATCATCGGGCTACCTTTATTCAGGCAGTCTCAAATGAACACTATGGATAGCAGTAATCAGGATTCGGACTTATCCTGATTGCGTAAACATTCCTTTACTTTGCCGTAATAAACCCGGAGGAACTTATTGGCCCCTGCTGTCATATATACGAGGTAAGGTTTGTTTTCGGCCTTCTTCTTGAATAAAAACTGGCTTACGGGGTCGTCATCTCTTGGCCCATTTTTGAGCATGACTTCCATGATCTGGAACAATGTCTTTCTGAGTCTTGCAGAGCCACATTTTGATGAATGTCCGCTTTTATGTACAACCTGGCCAGAATCGTCCTTTCCAGGATCAACGCCGGCAAATGCAGTTAGTGCTTCGCGATGAGTAAAACGGCTGATGTCTCCGATCTCAGCAATAAGCTGAGGACCAAGACTTTGCCCGACACCATACATAGAAAGCACAGTATTGTATTCTGGAAGTGTAGAGGCAAGGTCATTCATCCTCTTGCGAAGCTGCTCGACATGCTGCGACATGAGGTTCAGCTGCTGAATGCTGTCCTGTATCAGCTCTTTATAGATCGGATCCTTAGGAACGGCAGGTACAAGGCTTTTGGCCTGTTCGTAAATCGCTCCAGGTTTATCCGGCTGATATTCGTATCTATGGTGTTTACAGAAGTTTTGATAACGCTCTGTGAATACCTTAAGCCCGGAATCCAGAACACAGTTTACATGCCAGAAAGAATAAGCGTAATCGACCCATTTTTCGCTTCCATCGGAGCGGACGGGGCTGTCAAAAAGTTTATTGACGCCTGGATAGGTCTCGTCAAGAAGTGCGATCAGGTTGGCCTTGGCTGAAGTTTTCTGCTTCATGAAGAAGTTGAATTGTGAGTTCAGAGTTTTCAGCTCTGTGCGAGTAGTATCCATAGCTGAATACTCATGCAGAGAGGCCCAGTTGTCAAGTGTATAGCGGGCGATTTTTTTCGCATCTGCCGGATCTGTTTTGACTTTTCGGATTGTGTTATTGCCAAAGTTTTTGATCAGGTGCGGATTGACTGCACACACAAACAGGCCTGCTTCTGACAGGGCATTGCGGATCGGTTCATGATAACGTCCTGTGCTCTCCATAACGACCTTTGTCTCCCCATCCAGGGAAGTAAGGTAATGGACAAGATCATGAAAATCCTTGGAGTTGTGATACACATCAAATGGCTTATGAAGAATGATGCCGCCTGGCTGCAGGACAGCGACCGTGCTTCTGCCTTTTGATACATCAATACCTACTGCGTTTAACATAACTGATACCTCCAAAAGAAAGATTGCAATGGATGACCAGTTTCTCATTGCCGATTCAATCTCCTGGGGTATCACACGAACGCAATGTAACGATTAACATCGGTTCAACCTGCATAAACCGAACGGCTGCAAATGAGTATAGCTGGCTGACTGGCTTTCGTACGGACGCTAATGGTCCTAGGAGTTGAACGTCAGATCCATGCCATACCATTGTACAGCTTTAGCAATGAAAGGGAGCAGATCCTGGCTGGCTGTCAGGTATCTGTTACCTACATCTTTATTGTAGGAGGAGTGATGCTCAATGAAAAAGAATAAGAAGGGCTTTACATTAGCAGAGCTCCTTATCGTGGTCGCCATTATTGCTGTGCTCGTGGCCATCAGCATCCCGATCTTCAGTACACAATTGAAGAAAGCCCGTTTTGCAGTGAATCAGGCAAATGCGCGGGCTGCCATGTCAGCGGCGATCACGTGTTTTCTTGAAACACCGGATAACGTCAAGGAAACGACAGCGACTAACCGCAATCAGCATATGTATTTCAGATATGATACCAAAACAGGACAGTGCACATATGTGGATTGGGGTGATAAAAGTCCGAACGACAGGGACGGAGTTCACTACGACGATTTTGCAAACATCGGCTACTCACAAGGTGGAGGAAAAGGTGAGACTGACATTTCTAAGTGGAAAATGGACACGGGTGGAAAACTTTATAGTACTGGAGGAATGTCCTATACAGTTCTCACCGATCGTACATATCGGTACTGGGATGTTGCCATGCAAGGTGATGGTACTTTCCTTGCAATCGTATGTTTATGGTAATGAAAGACAGGTGATCATGGATGAGACATAAGAATAAAGGCTTCACACTCGCGGAATTATTGATTGTGGTCGCCATCATTGGCGTGCTTGTGGCTATCAGCATACCGATCTTTAGTAGTCAGTTGGAAAAGTCAAGAGATGCCGTTTCAATCTCAAGTATACGTTCAGCATATGCAGTTGCTATGTCTGATATGCTAACTTATAACGGATATACGGGAGAGAACGGCAATGGAACAGGACAAAACTACATCTCTGAGGAAAACGGAACAAGAATTTATGTAAACCATGTTGGATCAAAATATTATGTGTCTGCAGTATGGGTAAAGGTGAACATTAAAAGCAGAAAAGCGAATGATTGGAGTGGCCTAGCTGATAACTTGCCATTTATTCTGACTGATAATAATTCGGCTACGGCACCGGCTACAAATCCACATGGAGATGAAGGGAAAAATTTTTCAAAATATAAAACTACTTACGTCTCGTTTTACTTTGATTCGACAGGAACTGGAAATTTGCGGTATGCCTATATATTCCAGCTGTAAAGGGCAGATTTAGACTACTTAATAAGGATAGTATACGATCAATACTACCTATTCCTGTACAGAATTTGGAGATCATCATGAACCTCGAAGATTTCACATCCACAGAACAGAAACAAATCAACGCAGGTCTCTCCACTGCGGAGATCACTGACAAGGATGCAGCGGATAAAATCCTTGCCCTGGTGCCGCAGGAGTGGATCAAGAAGATTCCGTTCTTCGTGAGGAAGCACGCGACGACGAAGACCATTGAGCGGATCGCGAATCAGTATCCTGATCTGTACGCTGTCGCAAAGAAGCCGGGAGAGCTGCCGGAGAAGGAACGCGAGGAGCTTCGCAGTATCATCACCGGTATTTTCAAAGAGAAGATGGATAAGCACAACATCAAGTGAACAAGATGGAATAATACGGCGGTGCGGGATGAATACCTGCATCGCTTTTTTGTCCTCATCAGATTTTGTTTACACATGTTCATTTTTTCGGAGCCCAATGACTGGCGTTCATGATATACTGATTTTATCCAATCATTTTTTACACGCGGGGGACTGCTGCTATGATTCTTGACAAAAAGCAGATGACCGAGGAGGATATCAAGCTCAATTACATCACGCCTGCCATCAACAGAAGCGGGTGGGTGAATGGCATTAACATCACCATGGAGACGAAGATCACGGATGGTCGGATCAAT
>JAQYBF010000001.1 GCA_029338875.1 Lachnospiraceae bacterium | reverse complement strand
TTCATTATGGCCATTTTCGCAACTCTGACCTCCTGTATCTCGGTTCTGGAAGCTATCGTTGCCAACTGTATGGAGATCTTCCATGCATCCCGGAAGAAGACGACCCTGGTTCTGACAGCAGTCTACCTGATCGCAACTGCGGTAATCGCTCTTGGCTATAGCATCTTCTATGTAGAGGTCAAGCTTCCCAACGGTTCGGTCGGACAGCTTCTGGACATCATGGATTACATCAGTAACAGCTTTATGATGCCCTTCATCGCCATGCTTTCGAGTATTCTGATCGGCTGGGTGGTAGGACCCAAGTGGGTAACCGATGAGGTTCAGAGAAACGGGGAGAAGTTCCCACGGAAGAAGCTCTATATTTTCATGATCAAATATGTAGCTCCGATTGTGATGGCCATTCTTTTCCTCCAGTCGACGGGATTCTGGGGCATGATTTTTCGGTAAGATTTTCGATCATTGACAGGTGCAGCTGCTGAGGGCTGTGGATTATGATAATATGTTCAAATAGAGTGCGATTGCTTCTCTGTTCGGATTTGTTACTTGGAATTTGTTTGTGCTAAATTATTAAGTACACATACTGTTGCGAAAAAGGGGTACTGCTAGTTATGTGGAAAGAATATCAGAAGTATCTAAAATTTGAGAATTACGAGAATTATCTGGAGCCGATCAACCGGACCAATAACTATGGCCTGAAGTTCATGCTCCTGACCAACTTTGCGATCAGTCTGGTGAATCTGATCTTCCGGACGATCATGAACAATCCCGGGATCACGGTTCGCCTCGGACTGGTGGCAGTCAATTTTATCTTCTGCCTTGCCGCCTTCGCTCTCTGCAGGAATACGCATCTGGACTTCACAGCGCTGATCTATGTTTTCATGATTCCCTGTCTCCTCTTTCCGCTGATTTCAGAAATTATCCTGAACCGGCAGGCGGAAGGAATGGTTTTTCTCTTCCTTCTGATTATCCTGCCGCTTTTTCTTCTGGATCTGCCCAAGCGGGTTTTCTCCATCATTTCGATTTATGCCATCCTCTATCTCGTATCCATCATTATTAAGGGAGACCGGTCGGAGTTTATACTGGAACTTATGCACCTTCTGGATGCCTATTTCCTGTCTCTTCTGGTCAATGCCTATTCTCTATCGACCCGTATTCGAAATGTAGAGCTTGGCGAGCATTATGAGAAGAAATCGGAGCATGATCCTCTGACCGGCCTTTGCAACCGGGACGGCGGTGTCCGCTATATCAATCCTAGCGGGGCCGGAGTTCTCATTTTCATTGATCTGGATAATTTCAAGAAGGTCAATGACGGCTTTGGCCATGCCAAGGGCGATGAGGTCTTAAAGGCTGTGGCACAGACCCTGCAGAGAAATTTCCGGGATGACGATATCATCATGCGTTACGGCGGCGATGAATTTGCAGTCTATACCCGGGGAAACTGGGATGAATTTCTGATGGAGAAGCGGCTCAATGACCTCCTCTATGATTTACGGAAGATCTCCATCTCCAAGGAGGGGACGAGTCCGATGTATATGACGGCCAGCATAGGCTGTCTGATCGCCAAGTCCGGCTGTCCGGACCTGGATACCATGCTTCGTCTGGCGGATCAGCAGATGTATGAAGCCAAGGAGCACGGGAAGAATTCCTACCGGATTCTGGTGCAGGAGTAAAGGAAATAAGGGGATCTCGTATACGTAAACTTCGTAATACAATAACTGCGCGGTTCTGTTTCCATTTGCAGGTGGATACAAAGCCGCGCAGTTTTTTGTTATCTGGTTTCCGGGATTTCAGGGTTCGATTTAGAAGGAAATTGCTGATCTCGATCCATTATTATTCAGTGTTCCGGATTTCATGGATCGATTTTGAAAGAAAAACCCAATCCCGTTCCATTTCGCTTCGGATTCCATGGTTTTATGGAACGAATTAGAAGGAAATTACCAATCTCGTTCCATTTCGCTTCGGATTCCATGGTTTTATGGAACGATTTAGAAGGAAAAACCCAATCCCGTTCCATTTCGCTTCGGATTCCATGGTTTTATGGAACGATTTTGAAAGAAATCTCGAATTCCGTTCCATTTCGCTTCGGATTACTGATTTCATGGAACGATTTAGAAGGAAATTTCCAATCCCGTTCCATTTAAATCCGGATTACTCCACTCCATCATCCGGCAGAGGTTCAACGACCGTCCGGTAAACCTTACGGAAGAAAATCAGGGACAGGGTGAAGGATGCAAATTCTGCGATGAGGAAGCACCACCAGACATTGTTGACATTTCCGGTTCTGGAAAGAAGCCAGGCAACCGGAATCAGGACAACAAGCTGCCGTCCCAGGGAAACCATGAGAGAATAGAAGCTCTTGGAGAAGGCCTGGAAGATCGAGCCCATGATAATGCCGCAGGCGGCGATCGGGAAGTGAATGGCGATGATTCGAAGAGCTACGACACCCATCCGCTTCATTTCAGGCGATGCATTGAAGAGGGAAAGGAGCTGGCCCGGGAAGAGCTCGAAGGTCAGCGTTCCGCAGAGCATGACGCAGATGGCCAGAACCAGGGCGAATTTCAGAGCCTTCTTGATCCGCCTCTGGTGCTCGGCACCAAGGTTAAAGGCCAGGACGGGAATCAGGCCATTATTCAGGCCGAAGACCGGCATGAAGAAGAAGCTCTGCAGCTTGAAATAAACCCCGAATACGGCCGTTGCCGTGGTCGAGAAGGCAATCAGGATCAGGTCCATGAGATAGGTCATGACAGAGCCGATACTCATCATGAGAATGGACGGGATGCCGACGTAATAGATGCGGCGGATGATTCTGCCGTTGGGCTGAAAGATAGACCGAAGCGACAGATGGATCTCATGATTGAATCGGATATTCATGAAGAGACCCAGGCAGGCGGCAATAATCTGTCCGATGACGGTCGCATAGGCGGCACCGGCAACACCGAGCCTCGGGAAGCCGAGGAGACCGAAGATCATGATCGGGTCCAGGATAATATTGATGATGGCGCCGGTCAGCTGGGAAACCATGCTTAAGATAGTTCGTCCGGTGGACTGGAGAAGCCGCTCGAATGTAATCTGAAGAAAACAGCCGAAGGAAATGGTCATAACGATATCCAGATAGGCATTTCCATAGCTGATAATGCTGGCCTTACTGGTCTGGCTTCGGATAAAGGGATTGGTGATGGTCAGGCCCAGGATGGCGGCAACGACATAGCTTAAGATGGCCAGAAGGACCGCCGTATTGGCGGACTTGTCCGATTTCTCATATTCTTTGGCACCCAATGCCTTGGACAGGAGGGCGTTGACACCGACGCCTGTTCCGGAAGCAACGGCAATCATCAGATTCTGAAGAGGAAAGGCCAGGGTAACAGCTGTCAGAGCATCTTCGCTGATCTGTGCAACGAAGATTGAATCTACGATGTTATAAAGAGCCTGAACCAGCATGGAAATCATCATGGGCACAGACATGTTGACGATCAGCTTCCGGATCGGCATGACTCCCATCTTATTTTCTTTGATTTTCTCAGCCTTTTCGGAAGGGGCATTCATGACGGCTTTCCTTTCTCTGTATATACGACACACAACCCACTATTTTATATGATTCTGTCATAATATACAACAGTTGATTCCCGATAAGAGCTGTGAGGAAATGCTAACTGAAAAGCATAAGAATCTTTACCAGGGACTTGTATAAAAAATAGTAATTAATGTATCTGTGCTTTCTTGTATAATAGGATGCAAGAATATTAGAATCTGAGACTTGAAAAAGGCATTGCGAAAGAAGGACACATCCGATGGAAAGATCAAGGACTGGAGATATTTCAGGATTTCAGTTAAAGCTGCTGGCTCTTGTGACCATGGCAATCGACCATATCGGGGCTGTTCTCGTGGAACAAAGCCCGTATTATACTGAGCCTTCTTACGGATCTCTGGATTCTGTCCTTCGAACAATCGGAAGGCTGGCTTTCCCGCTCTTCTGTTTTTTTATTGTCGAGGGTTTTCATTACACGAGAAACCGGAAGAAATACGCCATTCGTCTTCTGATTTTCGCCCTGGTTTCTGAGATTCCCTTTGACATGGCTTTCAATGGCAGTATATTAGAGGGAAACTACAATAATGTCGGCTTCACTCTTTTGACCGGAATGCTTTCTATCTGGGTGTTGGATACGCTTCTAAATCGAATCCGCGCCAAATACGAAGACCGTATGCAGGGCCGGCTTTACGAGGGCCTGACCATCGGTGCGGTTCTGGTTGTCGTTTATCTCCTGGAATACTTCCTGATTAAAAGCGACTACGGGGCGGCGGGAGTCTTTGCCATTATTTTCCTCTACCTTTTCTCAGACCGGAAGATGCTTGGCTTTGCCATTACGGTTGTCTGGCTGGGTCTGACCTGCGGAATTATTGAGTTCGCGGCCCTCGCTGATCTTCTGCCGCTGCACTATTACCAGGGCCGGCAGGGAAGGAAGATGAAGTATCTGTTCTATATTTTCTATCCGGTTCACCTTCTGATTCTGGCCGGAATCGGCCATGCGCTGGGCTGGGTGAATTTTACAGTCTGAGAATTGGAATTTTCGGACATATCGGAAAATGTAATCTGAGAATACGGGCTTTGCCGGATATATCGGAAATTGCAATATGAGCATAAAGATTTTTCCGGATTTGTATTGGAATTAGAAGGAGGAAAAATGTCTCAATTAAATTCTGTGATAATGAAAAGAAGCCAGGAGCTTCGAAATGACCCTATGGTTCATTATAACTGCGCTCAGGGTGTTTTTATCCCTTTTGCTGAGAAGAAGGGGCTGACCTTTGATCAGGCAAAGGATATTACCGCCAATTTTGGCGGAGGCATGCGGGTCGGGTCCACCTGCGGGGCCATTACCGGAGGCCTCATGGCTCTGGGCCTTTACGGTGTAGATGATCCCAGAGATGCTGCTGACTTTATCCGCCGCATGAAGGAAAAGCATGGGGACAGGATCAACTGCCGGGATCTTCTCCGTGAGGAAGTTCACAGTCCGGCCGAGAAGAAGCCCCACTGCGACAATATGGTTTACGAGGCGGTTGAGATTGTCGAGGATATGCTGAAGGAAAAGGGCCTGCAAGGCTGAATTGATCTTTAAATGCAGAATTCACGCAGGCTTCAGGATAGTAGAATAATACAAGCTTCCTGAAATGGAACGAAGATGAAACAAATGCCTGAAAGGGCAGAAAGGAGAACAAATTGGAGATCACCCTGCCCCAGGCTTTTCTGGATCGAATGAAGGGCATGCTCGGAAAGGATTACGAGGCCTTCCTGGCATCCTATGACAAGCCCCGCCACCCGGCTCTCCGGGTCAATCCCTTAAAGATTTCGCCGGAGGACTTTCAGAGACTGGCTCCCTATGATCTGGAGCCGGTTCCCTGGGCCGTCCCCAACGGCTTCTACTACGATCCCGAGGCACGCCCCGGCAAGAGCCCCTATCATGAGGCCGGTCTATATTACATCCAGGAGCCCAGCGCCATGGCTGTAGCAGCCCTGTCGGGGACCAGGCCGGGTGAGCGGGTTCTGGACCTCTGTGCGGCTCCTGGCGGCAAATCCACCCAGCTGGCGGGCATGCTGGAGGGCAGAGGCCTTCTGGTATCAAATGAGATCCATCCCCAGCGGGCGCGGATTCTTTCGCGCAATATAGAGCGGCTCGGCATTCGAAATGCCATCGTTACAAATGAAGCTCCGGAAGATCTGTCCGGGCATTTCCCGGGATTTTTCGACCGGATCATCGTGGATGCGCCCTGCTCGGGCGAGGGCATGTTCCGGAAGGAAGAAGAGGCCATTCCCAACTGGAGCCCGGAAAATGTCGCTTTATGCGCCAGACGCCAGGCCGGAATTCTGGACCAGGCTGATCTTATGCTGAAAGCCGGAGGCGTTCTGGTCTATTCGACCTGTACCTTTGCCCCGGCGGAGGACGAGGAGAGCATTCAGAATTTCCTGGAACGGCACCCGGATTATGAAGAGGTCGATCTTCCGGAGAAACTGGGGTCTGATTTGGACCGGCTCGGTTTTGCTGCCGGATCCGATGGGAAGAGCATCCGCCTCTGGCCTCACAAGCTGGATGGGGAAGGGCATTTCCTGGCGGTTCTGAAGAAGGCCGGAGGGGATGTGGATGACAGTAACATAGCTTTGCATGCGGATGGGGATTCGAGAATGGGATCTGATGCCGGCCTGCAGGCTGCTTTTGAATCCGACGGGAAGATAGAAGCAAAGGCAGGAAAGAAGAAAAAGAAGGCAAAGAAAAACCGCGACCGGAAGGGCGCGGATCTCTATGATTCTGAAGCTGCGAAGCTGTGGAAGGAATTTTCTCAGGAGGCTTTTTCTGATTACGAGACAGAGGGCAGGCTCCGTCAGTTCGGTCAGGATCTTTACCTTCTGCCCGAGGATCTGAATCTCGACTCGATCAGGGTGCTTCGGGCCGGTTTACATTTAGGAACGGTAAAGAAGAACCGCTTTGAGCCGGACCATGCCCTGGTTCTGGCTCTGAAAAAGGAAGAGTTGCAGCAGACCTTGAATCTGTCGGCGGATTCCGAGGAGGTTAAGGCCTATCTCAGAGGGGAGAGTATCCCCTGTACATGCAAGGGCTGGACGGCGGTCCTGGTGGACGGCTATACGCTGGGCTGGGGCAAGGCCTCGGGAGGCGTGCTGAAGAATCACTATCCCAAGGGACTGAGGATGTACTTCTGATTAATGTTCTATGATGATCATGCTCCTGAGGTGTTTGGGAATGGATCCAGGGTTCAGAAGAGTTTTTGGGTTAAAAATACCGGCCTGGGGTCATTTTCCTGACGGAATCTGATCTCAGGTCGGTCCTTTTCAATTGCTTCTCTGTTTTTTAGCAGAGGGGAAATCGCCTGATGTCTTGAATAGAGCTTATTCCTCTGCATCTTCCACAGACAGAAGTTCGATTTCGAAATTCAGTTCCTTGCCGGCCATTTCGTGGTTGGCATCGAAGGTGATGTCGTTTTCGGTCTTATTTACAACGGTGACAGGGAACTGCATGCCTGCGGGATTGGTCAGGAGGACCTGATTTCCGACTTCGAGTTCCTCGGCACCCGGCACCTGGGCGATGGGAACGGTCATCACCAGCTCGTCATCACGCTCGCCGTAGGCTTCTTCCGGCATGAGATGGACACTGACCTTCTCGCCGACTTCCATATTGGCAACGGCCTTGTCAAAGCCCTCGATCATAGAGCCGACGCCGCAGATAAATTCCAGGGGCTCGTTCCGGTCATAGGAGGAATCAAAGACGGTTCCGTCATTTAAGGTCCCGCGATAGTGAGTCCTGACCTTCTTGCCTGCATTCTTGCCTTCGTATACGATATTCATTTTCCAAATCCTTTCAAACGGGTTCGTGGTTTCGTGCTTTCCATCATACCATGGAAAGAGTGGCAGGGAAATGAGTATTTTTGGAATACGAAAAACTTCAGCGAATATGCCGATAAGTCACCGGGCTTTAGGATTTATTAAATTTTAGAAAATAATCCTCTCAAAGTGCTTTCTTGAGGCGTGAAAAATGGTATATTGACAATACCAAATGAATTTCTGTCTGAAAGGAGACAAGGACTATGAAGAAGTATCAGTGTGAACCCTGTGGTTATATCTATGATCCCGCCGTTGGTGATCCGGACAACGGAGTTGCTCCCGGAACTGCATTCGAAGATCTTCCGGATGACTGGGTATGTCCGATCTGCGGAGTAGGTAAGGATATGTTTGTTCCGGTTGAGGAGTGATTCCGGAACGAAAGATCAAAACAGATGGCGGTCAAATGATCATCGGAATATCTTAAGGAATGTCCGATGATTTACCGCAAAATGAGAAAAAGCAAGGGCCGGCGAATTTCGCCGGCCCTAAACTTTTGTATGAGTTTTCCTTACTTCTTTATTGAGAAAGTTCTTTTTTAGAAAATCTCTATTGAGAAAGTCCTAATTGAGAGATTCCCTCTACGGGAAAATCAGAGTTCCACGCCGGAGAAAGGCGCAAGCTGTTTTCTAAGAACCGGTCCGATCAGAGCGGCAATGACGATCTTGATCAGGTCCAGGACAATAAAAGGAATGACACCGGCAGCCAGAGCCTGAGGGAAAGTCATATGTGCGCTGAATGCCAGCCATGCGGTTCCGAGGAAATAGAGCACCCAGGTGGAAAGCTCCATTACCAGGATCGACAGGATGCGGTTTCTCCAATGCTTTCTAAGGAAAAGGCCGGTAATCAGAATCATTGGAAGATAACCGATGATATAGCCGCCGGTCGGTCCGAAAAGCTTTGCAGGGCCGCTGCCGAATCCGGAGAAGACCGGAAGGCCGATGAGACCGATCAGAAGATAAAGAAAATAAGAAATAACTCCGCTTTTCCAGTCCAGAATATACATCGTAAGAAAAAGAGCCAGATTGCAAAGAGAAATGGGAACCGGTCCGATGGGTACGGAAAGGGGTCCGAGAATGCAGATGACTGCAGTCATCAGGGCAGTGGTCGTCATTTTCCGAACACGGGTGTTCTGACGGTCGCCATTAGCGATCTGGGATGAATTGGTATTGATTTCTGACATGGATAAGTCCTCCCTGGGGCGACAATTGTCACCCAATATTTGATGTAATTAGCTCACAAACAAGCCCTATTGTAGAGAACCTGACCTTAAATGTCAACCAGAAAAATACTATACAAGGTGACAATAAAATAAAGGATGAGTTCTGAAGATATACCCAACCTTTCAAGTTTATATTTGTATCGGTATGATATTGAATTTCGATACAAATGAAAACCATTCAAGGAAAAGTATGCTTTTCAGATCCCGTACTTCTCCAGATCCACCCGATAATCGATGACTTCAATACCATCAGCTTCCAGAAGCACCTTCTGCACCTCTTCTCCTGCGAAGGCAAAGCGTCCGGCCAGTTCCCCTTTGGAATTGACGACCCGGTAGCAGGGGATATGATCGGGATCCGGATTTTTGTGAAGAGCATTTCCGACGGCTCTCGACATGCGTGGATTTCCGGCCATCTCCGCCACCTTGGCATAGCTTGCGACCTTGCCGCGGGGAATCTTCTTCACTGCTTCATAAATCCGCCGGGTCGGCGTGTCGCAAAGCATGTGGTAGCTTCCCTGAATGAGATCCATGACCTGATCCATGGGAACGCTGCCATCCAGACGGACGGTGAGCCAGTGCTCCTTATTCATGTGATAGGCAGGGGCGAAGCCCTCACTATGGTTGATAGCATGAATGAAGTCAGGATCGGCTTTGACATTCATGATTTGAACAGGGGCAGAGGATGGGAGGCCTATCAGATTGCCCCGGACCTTCATGAAGAGGGCGAACCATTTCCCGGAAAGAGGTTCCTTGGCGGTAATATTGTCCGGATACTTCTGCCAGGGCCGCTCAATCAGGGCGTTGCAGTCTTGCTTCAGGCGTTCCAGGATCTGAAGGAGCCTTTCCATGTTTTCCCTGTCTGAATGATCAGTGTTTATATGAGCGTTCATGTTTTCCCCTTTCATCTTTTCCATATCGGATTCTGTGGTTTGTAGTGAGTTATATTAGCATATTTACCCATGTATGGCTATGACAGCTGTTCTTGGCATAAATTTCGGTCAAGGTACATAGAAACAGCGTCCTTTATACATTCTGTCTTATTCCGCTTTATGATTCTAATAGAGCAAATCGGATATTGCGTATGGTGAAGGCAAGGCGCAGAAATTTGATCTCTATCTGCCGAAGGATGATTCAAAAAAGTCCTATGGATTAGCGGTCTATCTTCATGCCGGCTGTTTTACATCCGGAGATAAAAGTGATGATGAAGAAATGCTGGCTTGGCTTTGTTCAAAAGGATATGTGGCAGCAGGAATCAACTATACTCTTGCGGATGAAAAGACCCATGCAAGCGTACTGACACAGTCCAATGAGATCAAAGCCGCAATGCCGAAGGTTGTGGAAGCGGCGAAGGAAGCTGGCTATCCGATTGATAAAATGACAATCGCCGGAGGTTCTGCAGGTCATGCGCTCGCGATGATCTATGCATACAGGGATGGAGCGGATGCTCCGGTTCCTGTAGTATTAACCTTTGGCGG